>JAGHYV010000043.1 GCA_017743475.1 Roseiflexus sp.
CTCCGCGTCTCCGCGTGAGCCGGTCCGATGCACGCGGAGACGCGGAGCACGCGGAGAGATGGCGCACAAGGCGTCTGCTTTCGATGGCGTGTGCAACCCTGTCCAACAAGACCAATCTTTGTGAGAACTGCTATAAATGCTCAATCCCCATGATGCCCTGCTCCCAGGAGCAATACGAACACGTACCCGGCGCCACAGGTTTGCCCCTCAGGAGCGCCTCAGGTATAATGCCCAGGAGATCAAACGCGGAGCAGACAGGCATGACCGTACAGGCACTCTACCGTCGCTACCGATCACAGACGTTCGATGAGTTGATCGGGCAGGAACACGTTGTCCGCACACTCCGGAACGCGATTACGGAGGGCCGGGTCGCGCATGCCTACCTGTTCACCGGTCCGCGCGGCGTCGGCAAGACGACCGTTGCGCGCCTGCTGGCGAAGGCGGTCAACTGTACCGCACCGCCAGCGGAACGTCCGTGCGGCGTGTGCGAGTCGTGCCGCGCTATTGCCGAAGGACGCGCCGTTGACGTGATCGAAATGGACGCCGCATCGCACACGAGCGTCGAAGATGCGCGCGAGATCATCGAGCGTGTGCAGTTCCGCCCGGCAGTTGCGCGCACCAAGGTCTACATCATCGACGAAGTGCATATGCTCTCGACGGCGGCGTTCAATGCGCTATTGAAGACGCTCGAAGAGCCGCCGCCGCATGCACTCTTCATCCTGGCGACGACTGAGGTTCACAAGGTGCCAGCGACGATCCTGTCGCGCTGTCAGCGTTTCGTCTTCAACCGTCATACCGTCGCCTCGATTGCGGCGCACCTGCGATCGATCGCAGCTCAGGAAGGCGTCACCCTGGAACCGGGCGTTGCCGAAGCGATTGCCCGTGCCGCCACCGGCAGTATGCGCGATGCGCTCAGCATGCTCGACCAGTTGATGGCATATGGCGGCGGAACTGTGTCGCTCGAACAAGTGCGGAACCTGCTTGGAACCAGCGAAATGCAGGATGTGACGGCGTTGGCAGACGCACTGATTGCCGGTGATCTGCCGGGTGCGCTGCGGGTGATTGCCAATGTCGCTGCTGCGGGCGCCGACCTGCGCCAGTTTACGCGCGATCTGGTCGAACGGTTGCGCGCATTGATGCTGATCCGCGCTGGTGTTGATCGTTCGCTTCTTGATGTTGCCGAAGAAGAGGTAGAACAGATCGAGCGTCAGGCGCACAGCACCGATCTCGGCGCGCTTATGCGTTGGGTCAAACTGTTCAGCGAACTGGATTACCAGTTGCGCATCAGTTCCTATGGTCAGCTCCCGCTCGAACTGGCGGTTATCGAGGCCGTGATCACACCGGCGCCGGTAACTGCAACGGCAGGCGCTCCGGCTGGTACATCGCGCCCTGTTGTTCGTCCCGAACGCAAAGCGCCGCCGTCTCCTCCAGCAGTGCAGCCGACCACTGGAACATCCGGCAAACCCTCCATCATCGAGACCACGTCCCCTTCCGGCGCTTCACCTGTTACCGAACTGGCGCCCCAACCTGGCATTCCGGCAGACGTGGCAACCCACCAGACGTCGCCATCCCAGCCAGTTGCACCAGATGATCCATTCATCCAGTATCAGGCGCAAACCCGACGAACGTCCGAACCGCCTGTCGAGACCAGCGAAGGCGTGGCCACTGCGAATGCCGATGCCGCTGCACTCGAACGGATCGAGGGTCTCTGGCCCGCAATCGTGCGCGATGTGGGCGTTTACGACAAAATGGTCCAGGCGCTGCTTAAAAGCGACGTCCGCCCGGTCGATGTCAGAGATGGCACACTGATCCTGGAAGTGCTGAGTGAGTGGTTTGTCGCCAGGCTGGAGAGTCCGGCAGTACGCCAGATCGTCGAGCAGGTGATCAGCAAGCACATGGGTGCGACGTTTTCCATTCGCTGCGTTGTTAGAGCGCAGCGGCGCGAGAACCCCAGCGCCCTGCGCGAGCAGATCCGCGCAATGCGCAAAGATCCGCTCGTTCGAGCAGCGCTCAACATTTTCGATGCTGACATTATCGCTGTGGAAGATCTGAATTCATAATCAATCAAGGAGCACCTGCATGAACCCGCGACAACTGGAACAAATGGCTCGCCAGATGCAGAAGGAGATGATGCGCATCCAGGAGGAACTGGCAAATACGACAGTGGAAGGAACAGCAGGCAGTTATGTGACCGTCACCATGAATGGTCATCGCGAGGTCAAATCGATCAAAATCGCGCCAGAAGTGGTTGATCCCGACGATATTGAAACGTTGCAGGATCTGATCGTTGCCGCCATCTCCGATGCCAGCAAAAAAGCGCAGGAACTGGCAGAACAGCGTCTCGGACCGCTGGCCAGCGGCATGAAGTTGCCAGGTTTCTAGAGCGTTGCCCGGAAGCGCACACCTGTCCGTATGCACCAGACGCACGACATCCAGATCCTGCCCGCGCCGGTCATTCGTCTGATCGAGGAACTCAACCGGTTGCCCGGCGTGGGTCCCAAAACAGCAGCGCGCCTGACCTTCTTCCTGCTGCGTGCGCCCGACGACCTGCCGCGCACTCTGGCGCATGCCCTGATAGCGTTGAAGGAACAGGTGCAACTGTGTTCGCGCTGCTATTTCATCACCCAGCATGATCTGTGCGCCATTTGCGCTAACTCTGCGCGCGACCAGCGCGTTATTTGCGTGGTTGAAGAACCGCTCGATGTGGTGGCGATCGAACGCACTGGCGTATACCGCGGGTTGTATCACGTGCTGCATGGGCGCATTGCGCCACTCGAAGGGATGAACCGCGAAGATATCTACTTTGATGAACTTCTCGACCGGGTGCGCGCCGAGCCGGTCGAGGAGGTGATTATTGCCACCAACCCGAACCTGGAAGGCGAAGCGACCGCATTTCACCTGCAACGCGCCCTGGCGCCGCTCGGCGTGCGCGTGACCCGCCTGGCACGCGGATTGCCGACTGGAGGCGATCTGGAGTGGGCCGACCCCGGGACGCTAAGTTCGGCGCTCGAGGGACGGCGCGAGATGTAGGGCGCTACGAAATGGTCAGATTTTCGAGCGATGGGAGTGCCACGATCCAGATCTGACCGGCATTGAAGGCAATCTCATTCCCGGAAGCGTCAAGGAAGAGCAGGCGATCCTCCGGCGCACGCTTTTGCCAAGTCACCTCACGCTCGACGCCGTCCATAAAGACGCGCGCCTTGCCACTGCCGATCACCATTTGCTCGATCCGTCCTTTGTCATCGCCGGGGATGGGCTTCTCTGGAACTTCCATCACAACCACATTCTTCACCCGCAGTTGCTGTCCGGTCACCGCATCGATTGCCGGGCGCCCGCGGCGCAACCGCAGATAACTGTTGGTCGCCGGGTCATACGTCCATCCTGCCGGGTCTTCCCGATAGATAAAAAAGTACTCAATCCGTCGGGCAGGCGGGCGCGCATCGGGTGGGGCGTCCGGCTTGAAGAGAAAGCCGATCTCCGGATCGCCGAACGGCTCCGGCGCAAGATCACGCAACGCCCGTTCGAGTGCAGCGCTGTTGGTGTACAGATTGTGCGGCGCAGAACGTTGCGCGATGCGCGTGAAGTAGACGCTCCTGTCACGGAACAGCGCATCGACATCCACCAGGCTCATCGTGTTCTGCAGGGTTTCCAGCGCCTGCGGCGCACCGCCTGCATGCACGTACAGACCGCGAAACTCCATTGCCCACTGCACAAAGTAGAGCCGTGCGCTGCGCACCGGTCCGATCGATGAAGCCTCCGGCGTAATACCCGGGGCATAAACCGCCATAAAGCGGGTCAATCCAAACTCTGCCAGCGCCTCGAACACCACTGCCGCCTTGTCGAGACCTGACTGCGGATACGAATTCGGATGATTGTCGATCATCACCACAATCGGGCGTTGCCGGAGAGCGCCACGCGCCAGCGCTGGCGCGCCAGTCATCGGATCGAGCGTCACAACCGTCGGCACAGCAGTCGGCGCAGACGTTGGCACGCTGGTCGGCACAGCGGTTGGCGCAGACGTTGGCGCACTGGTCGGCGCTAAAGTCGGTGCAGGATTAGGAGCAGCGGTCAACGCGCTGGTTGGCGAGACAGTGGCCAGCGGAGCAGCAGTCGGTGCAGACGACGTAACCGGAGCGGGCAAGCCGCACGCACTCGTTATCAGGGCGACCATGAGAGCCATGAGCGCAGGGGTGCCAGAGCGACGAAGTATAGCCGCCCTTCTGAACGATCTGGCGAATATGTTCACACGCATCGATAATCCTTAAATAAGGTTGAACGTTGGAATGTTGAAGGTTGGAACGTTGGTACATCGAACGTTCAACCAACATCTGGCATTACCGACACTGATTGGTGCCAGATATTGTACCATAGCTGCGCGTGGTGACGACATCGGCAAATGCGGCATCATAGAGCGTTGCCATATACGACCAGTCATACCTGGCGACAATAGCGCGAAAGTCGATGCGCTTCAGTACCGGCAGCATGGCGATCATCTCACATAGACGATCCGCCAGATGTCCATCATCATCATAGAGACAGGTGGAGTGGAGATGAGGAGGAATGAGTTCTGGGTAACTCAGGCGGTTTGGCAGCAGCGGCACGCACCCGCAATAGATTGCTTCCACCACTGCAATGCCGAAGAATTCCTGGATGGCAGTGCTGACAACAATATCTGCCTGATGGATCAACCGGCGATAAGTTTCCAGATCGGGCGCGTATCCCCAAGCCAGCACATGATCCGCCAGTTCGTCGCGCGCTGCCAGAAATGTCGGATGGCGTGGATTGATATGCTCACCAAGCACGATAACGCGGAAATCGATGGCGCGCCGCTTCAACTCCCGCAGCGCCGCAAAGAAGGTTTCGGGTCCTTTATCGTACTCCCAGCGACTGTTCCACAATAGCGTCGGTGTTTGATGAACCGATAATCGCTCCGATGCGTCCGGCATATCCAGGCGGGCAAGATCAATTCCGGGCGGCAGAACGCGCGCACGCGCCGCGAGTGCATCAAGCAGGTCGAGTTCCTGATAATCATGGTACCGCCCCGGCAAATCTGGCAACGCAGCAAAGAAGGAGTCGCGGTGGAAGGCGGAGTTGAAAAAGATCGCATCGACTGCCAGGGCGGATGTGTAGTTGATCCAGGGAAACGCCAGATCGCGCGTGCGACCCGGCGGCAGGGGATACGTCAACTGATTTTCGTGCATGTAGAGGGCAACGGGAATGTTCGCCAGCCGATCGCGCGTCAGTCCGAGGAAGGTCGCCACATCAAGCATATCGGTGGCAACAATAAGATCGACAGGCGGCAGGGAGCGACGATGCACCTCACGCGCGAAGGTAATCGCCGCTCCCCGCATGCGCCAGCGCCATCCGCCAGCTGGCGACAGCGTCAGAAGCGTCACCACATGCTGGCTATGACACGCAAACCCCTGTGAGACAGCCGCGTGCGAACCGCCGTGAAAGGCATCGAGCCAGAGTATATGCATCCCGCCGGATGTTCAACGTCACTTGCGTGCATTCCAGGTCGCATTCGCGCATGGTACGCCGTCGAGTTGCGCTGTTAGCACACCATTCGCCAGCGATACCGATACAAACGTACCGCTGACACTGACAAAATGGTTCGGGTTACCACCGGTAATCGGATGGAAGACGCTGCCACTTATCGCAAATGCATTGCCGCTGATACGGATGCCATTCGGGAAATTCGGGTACGTCTCGAACGGGCACGACGGACCATCAACCGAGATGCGGTAGATAGCGCCGTTGCGCACCTCGATCTCGAAACGTCCTGGTGGATAGGGACCGGTTGTTGTAGTACCGGAATTCGTGCCGCGCCATGTCCCATCGTAGGGACTGGCTTCCGGGGTTGGCGTCGGCGGCTCCGGCGTCGACGTTGGAACCTCGGTTGGCACCACCAGGTCCTGACGTGCTGTGAAGTCAACATAGAAAATCTCGCCGGGCTGTCCACTCAAACGGATCCGTACCTGATGACCGGCCTGCTCAACAGGGGTTGTCGGCTTATTGTTGACCGCATACACCGCAACACCCCACTCTCCTTCGCCGAGCCCACAGATCCGATAGTTGCCGGTATCGTAGAAATGCTTCGCCGGGATCGTTCGTCCCCGGTTATCCACCTGCACATAGAAACTCTGGAACAGACCTCCATTCGCCTGGACTACGCGCCCCTGGATGCAGGAGCCGCCATCACCCTCTGCCGGATTGATCGTGCCGCGCCGGGCGGTACCACGGAATAGATCGCCACTCCCGCCAATGCCGAGCACGACACCCGTCGGACCAGCAGGGGCAGTCGTTGGACCGGTTGGCAATTGCGTCGGCGTCTGCGTTGGCAGATTCGGATCGGGCGTATTGGTGGGACCCGGTGTATTGGTCGGACGCAGCGTATTCGTCGGACGCGGCGTATTCGTGGGTGCAGGCGTATTGGTCGGCGCCGGAGTCTCGGTCGGCGCGGGTGTATCGGTAGGCGGCAGCGCTGTTGGTGACGGTTGCAGCGCAATCGCCGTCTGCGTATTGGCACTATCGACCTGATTGACAATCGCGCGCGCAGTGGCAACCTCCGCCGTGCGCCGTTCGGCTTCCGCAGTTTGCAGCACAACGGCGGTTTGCAGCAACTGTTCGTTATCAAGCGGCGCAGCGGTTGGCAGGAGGGTCATGGTAGGCGGCGTCCCAATCACGCCTACTGCTCCGCCCGGCGTCAGCTGCGTTGGAGGTTGGTAGCTGCTGCTTCCAAACACGAAGAATCCGCCGATCACCGCTAGCGCCACGACGATCACCCCCACTCCTGCCAGGGGCAGCAACCATCCAGGGCGTGCAGCTGGCGCAGGTGCTGCCAGAGCTGGCTGATTCTGGGTGGTGCTGGTAAATGCGCGTGTGCCAGCGCCTGATGGAACGGCGCCAGCGCCGACATATGCCGCCTGTCGCTGCACCTCATCAGCAACCCGCACAACAGTTGGCGGCGGTTCCTCGAGAAGCATCGTAGCTGCCGCGCCACTGCGCGCCGCATCGCGCAGCGCAGTGCGCATCAGCGCCGCCGACTGGTAGCGCTGGTCGGGGCGTTGCGCCATTGCCCGCATCAGGACTGCCGCAACCGCCGGATTGACGGCAGGATTCTGCAGATTGGCAGGAACAAGTGGATCCGGCTCGCCATTGATGATTGCTGCAGCGCGGGTCAGGGCATCAGGCGGCAGCGCACCGGTCAGCAAATGGTACAGCGTGGCGCCGAGCGAATAGAGATCGCTGCGTGGATCAGTTCCAGTTCCCTTGATCTGTTCAAGCGACGCATAGTGCAGCGTATACCCGAAGACGCTGGCAGTCGACGCCATGCGGGTCATTGCGGCGGCACCCTTTGCCAGCCCAAAGTCAAGCAGGATAATCTCGCCGCGGTCGGTGAGCTTCAGATTCTGCGGTTTAATGTCGCGGTGAATGATTGGCGGCGTATGCCCGTGGAGATATTCCAGTGCATCGAGCAGCACATCTGCCCAGCGGAGTACATCGGCAACCGGAAAAGGACCCTCGCGCTTGCTCAGGAGCGTCCCCAGATCATCGCCGGAGATGAATTCCATCACTAGAAATTGACCATCTTCCTCGACAAAGTGATCGCTCACTTTGGGTAATGCTGGATGCCGCAACCCGGCAAGCAACTGCGCTTCGCGTTCGAACGCTCGCCGTGGCGCCTCGCCCGATACGAGCGTTTGCTTGAGCGCAACGACGGCGTGCAGACGAGTGTCTATCGCTTTGTACACGGCGCCCATCCCGCCGCGTCCAATAGACTCGATGATCTTGTACCGTCCCTGCAAAATCTGATTGGGTTCAAGCATAGCGGATACCCTTTCAGGCATGCGCCGCAATGTACGATGATAGACACATGAAACCAGCAGAGTCGCTCTTCCGCCTGACCAAGTATAGCACGGTGATTGAACCAGTACGTCGCCAGATTGATGACATTCCAGTTAAGGTGTCGAAGACCTTATCCGTGAACTGAATGTAATGTTCTGTGGCTTCTCGTAATCGTCAGAATAGCATATAACCAGATCAGAAAACGATAGCACCAAACAGTGTTTCCATGATCACGATTGATCTGCTACGCTGGTTGAAACCCCGACGTACCACGACTGTGGCGCCGCACCACGACGATGATCTCGTTAGTATTGCGCACAACATCGGGCTAACAGGTCGCTGGGAGATGCTCGACAACCTTCCCGCGCCGGATCGCGATGCAGTCGCAGTTCGACTGGCGGTTCAGGCTGATGATCCGCTTCCACTATTCCGATGGTTATGGCAGCAGGCAACGATTAATCCCGATCATCTGCTGACGCTTGCGCGCTGCCTCAGAGCGGTGAATGATGGCGGTATGCTCTGGCCTGTCCGGGTTGGAACAGCGCTGGCGGAAGGTTGCGCAGGCGATATTGCAACCGGTCCGGTTCTTCAAGCGCTTCTCGACTGTCTCCCTGCACTCGATGCTGCGCTTGATCGAATCGCGCAGCGCAAACGATTACCGGTACGTATGTTACAGCGTTTGTTTCGTGCGCTGCCGCTCGACCTGGCAGTGCCGCGCCTGAGCCGTCTGGCATTCGACGAGGCGACCCCCGCAACACTGGCATGGACTGCCGCAGACTGGTTGGTGGAACGGCTCTCAGCAACGGATCCGCTCGATGACCCTCCTGCAACACCCGCATCCCGTCTCCGCTGGATCTATGTCGAGGCGCTGCGTGGCGGCACCGGACTACAGACGCTGGAAGTGTCTGAGGTGTGTGCTTCGCTGGCGGGGTTTGCCAATTCCGCTGGTGCCATGCGATGTGAGCGGTTGGGATGCGCGTTGCTGACCAACACAGCGCTCGCGCCAGCCATTCGCCTTGCAGCGCTTGACCTGGTCGTACAGCAGGAGTCGCCGCCCTGGACACAGATTGCAGCAGTGTGCACCGATGAGGATAAGACAGTACGACGGGGTGCGCTGGCTCGAATCGGCGCCTGTTTGGGACGCGAGGCGATTGCAACGCTGGTGCGGCTGGCATTAAATGTTGGCGCTCCGGATGATGTGCGCTTTGAGGCAGTTATGCGCCTCAGCATCGAAGCGAGGTGGGACGTCGCGCCGGTTTTGCAGCGGTGCGCTATTGACGGGTCATTGCCACTGGCGGCGCAACTGCGCGCGGCGGCGGCGCTGGGGCGACGTTCCGTTAATCTTCCGCGTGTGCTGGCAATCATCCGCGATCCGCAGGTGCGCGCCGCCGCCGCGCGCGCGGCAGCGTTTCCGGCGATGGTGCCACATTTTTTCCGCCTTATGCTGGATCCCGCAACACCTCCACTAGTGCTCATCGGCGTGTGCCAGGCGCTGGCAACCCCTGCTTGTCGCACGGCAGCTCAGCGTGGGTGTCCGATTCTCGTTCGTCTGCTCAACACCGCACGCGCCGACGTGTCATTGACGCTGACGATTATCAGAACCCTGGGGGCAATCGGCGGCGATGAGGCAGTGTCGGCGCTAGCGCCGCTGGCAGGCAGGAGCGCGATTGAGCGCTTGCAGAGCGTTGTCCCGCCCGATGCGCTCGACCTGCCGGTTGGGGTTTGCCTGGAACGAGCACTCATTCCGCCGCCAATGATCACCCGCCTGCACTACGCTCTAGCATGTGCGCCAACCGTTGCGGAGCAACCGACGACACTGGCGCAGTTTCTGGCAAATGAGGCGAATCTGGTGCGGTGCGCTGCGATTGAAGCGCTGACCGTTTGCAGCGGTCATCGGGCGCATGAGGCGATCCTGATCGCGCTACGTCATCCGGCTGCACCGGCAGTCGCCGCAGCGCTGGCTGCGTCGCTCGACACGTCCGGCAGTTCTCACGATCTGCTGAAGGTGTTCGCTGATGCTAGCATTGACCCAAATGTACGCTGGCATATCGTTGATCGACTGGCACAGCGTGCTGACGGACTGGCGCTCTTACGCGATGCCTGGACTCAGCATGACATCGATGCATATGGACGTGAACTGATCATCGATGCACTGGCGCGTTACGACGCCTGGGCTTCCGTGTCGTTCCTGGTGCGACTTGCAAGTGATGCCGATCTTTCCCCCATGTTGCGCGAACGGGCGCTGGCAGCACTTGAAGGAGTGACCGACGCGGCATGTGAAGAAGCGCTTGTACAACTGATTGGCGATGAGCATCTTGATCCTGAACTGCGCGGCAAAGCAGCGGCGAGTCTGCCGGTTTCGCTTACCCCCACAACATGCGTGATCCTCCGCGATCTGGTGCGTGCTGATCCTCCGCCAGCACCACTGCTCATCGGCATCCTGCGGGCGCTTGGTCGCTGCAGGGACGCGGCTGCGCTTCCCATTTTCCTGCGCTACATCTACGATGAGCGCACAGAAGTGGCGCAAGCAGCTATCGAAGCGCTTGCCGCCTGTGGTGATTCCATCATTACTCCGGTGCTCGTGCGCATTGCGCTGAGTCCGCAGACTGGCGCCGCAACAAAGTTGAGCGCTATCGAGGCGCTGGTACGACTCGGCGATCAGGACGCAGTTCGCCTGCTGCGTCCCTATCTGTCACATCGCTCAATCATACTGCAAATGCGCGCATTCTGCTTACTGGCAGAGACGGCACAGATCGGCATCGAAGCGGAACGCCTGGCGTGCGACCGACTCTGTCCTGCGCCATTGCGTCTGGCAGCGTTGAACTATCTGTCCGCCGGATCGTCGTCCGAGTTGGCAGCGCTGGCCGACGATCCCGGCGAGGACCCGACTATCCGCGCGGCAGCAGCAAGCCGACTGGATGCACACGAGCATGTTTCGACACTGGTCAGGGTGGCGCTTGATGCAACTGCACCGATGATAGTGCGATCGGCATGCATAGCCAGTCTGGGAGTCTGCAATGCGACCGATGCCTGGTTGGCGCTCAGTACGCTGGCCAGTCGTGCGGAAGAACCTGCTATACGCGAATTGGCGTTGCACAAACTAGACCATCTAACGACACAGCCGTTGAGCGATAGAGTCAACCATGGAGAACAAAAGCGCTACGATCATGATCGTCGATGACGATACTGCGATCAGCAGCCTGATCAGCCACCAGCTTCGCAGCCTGGGATATCGCACCGTGTGTCTCCAGGACGGTTTTCAGGCGCTCCAGCACCTTGCCGTCGTTCAGCCCGACCTGGTGCTGCTCGACGTTATGATGCCGCGTATGAGCGGTTGGGATGTCTGCCGCCAGATCCGCACATGTTCTAGTGCACCGATCATTCTTCTGACAGCCAAGGATGCTGACGTCGACCTGATGACTGGTTTGAATGCAGGGGCAGATGACTATATTGTCAAACCATACCGGATTGCGCAGTTGCACGCACGTATCGAGGCGGCACTACGAAGGTCGGCACAACGTTCACAATTACGTTCTACCACACACGCAGGCACGCCTTCGCCTGCACTGGCGGCAACGCCAGCGCGGGCATCTTCGAATGCGGCAACGGCATCTGTGACGCCGCCACGTCCCAGACTCGGCGCGACACTGCGTGAGGAGCGCCGCCAGCGAGGGGTATCGCTCTACCAGGCGGAGCAGGTCTGTCGCGTGCGATGGGACTATCTTCAGGCGATTGAACAGGAACAATGGGAGTATGTGCCGCGCGCGCATCGACAGGCAGCAGTACGGGCGTATGCCGCATATCTGGGCGTTCCCCTGCGCTATCCCCGCCCTTCCCGCACATCGCTCACGTCAGTGGTGGCGTCGGCGATTGCAGTTATGGTCATGCTAGTAGTTGTAGTCATTTACTTCCTCTAATGCCAGCACGCCTGCAAAGGAGTGGGTGTAACTGTTCACAGCCGGGGGAACACATCCGCTTTGAAGCGAGGGCGTCCCGCCCTTGTTGCGTCTACAAGAGCAAGATGCCCTTGCTCCCAGGAGAAATGTGAACACTTACCAGCGGGTGTGGTATACTGAAAAAAAGAAAATTCTATAGCAGCGGATGACGGGCGTGGGAGAGAACCGCGCAAGCGGTCGCCGAAGGAGCAAGCCAGGGTTGCCGAACCCTGCGTGAATCTCTCAGGCTAAAGGACTGCGCCCTGACGACCCTCTGGAGAGCTCGTTCACACGGGCGCCGACGGAGCAACCCGTCATGCGGGGCATCTCTCAGGTCAGCGGACAGAGGTCAGGCGCGAAGTCTGACCCTGTCTCTTTTTATTTGACGAGGAGGCCACCTGATGAGTGAGACAGTTGGGTTGCGCCGCACACCGCTGTACGAACGTCATCTGGCGCTGGGAGCGCGGATGGTAGCATTTGGCGGCTGGGAGATGCCGGTTCAGTACAGCGGAATCATTGAGGAACATCGTGCAGTGCGCGAAGCAGCTGGTCTGTTTGATATCAGCCATATGGGCGAGGTGGAAGTGCACGGACCGGACGCGCTGCCGTTCCTGCAGTATCTGGTAACGTATGATGTCTCCGCTATCTTGCCCGGTCGGGCAAATTATGCGCTGATGTGTCGCCCCGACGGTGGGATTATCGATGATACGTTCATCTACAATCTCAACGATTATTACCTGATCGTCGTCAATGCTGCTAACACCAAAAAAGATGTAGCATGGATGCACGAATGCGCAAAGGGCTTCAACGTTACAGTGTCTGATGTTTCAGACCAGACCGGCATGCTGGCGCTCCAGGGTCCGCTGGCTGAGGCGCTGCTGGCGCAGGTCGCCGACGCAGATCTGGCAGCATTGCCATTCCATGGTGTCATGCAGGGGCGCGTTGTGCACACGCCTGCGATTGTAGCACGCACTGGTTATACTGGCGAAGATGGGTTTGAAATTTTCGTTGCCGCCGAAGATGTCATGCGAGTATGGGACGAACTGCTCGATGCCGGGCGCACTATCGGGTTGAAGCCGTGTGGTTTGGGAGCGCGCGACAGTCTACGTTTCGAGGCCTGTCTGGCGCTCTATGGTCATGAGATTACGGAGGAGATCAATCCATACGAAGCACGGCTCGGATGGGTGGTGAAACTCGACAAAGGCGATTTTATCGGGCGTCAGGCGCTGCAGCGCATCAAGCAGGAAGGAGTCGCACGGCGTCTCACCGGCTTTGAGATGGTAGGGCGCGGCATTGCCCGCAGTGAATATGAAATCCGTGATCTCGAAGGCGCTCCGATTGGCAGGGTAACAAGCGGCATGCCCTCACCGACGCTGGGAAAAAATCTTGGCATGGGGTATGTGCCAGTCGCGTTCTCAACCGAAGGAAGCGAGTTTGATGTCGTGGTGCGCGACCGACCGGTGCGCGCCCGCGCGGTCAAAATGCCGTTTTACCGTCCGCGCTATAAGAAGAACTGAACGCTTGATATTTTGTATCGCTCTGTCTACAGGAGGATTCTTATGGCTTTCAAGACGCCAACCGAACTACAGTACAGTAAGACGCATGAATGGATCCGGATTGAAGGAGACGAGGCGACAGTCGGGATTACGGATTATGCGCAGGATGCCCTTGGTGATGTGGTGTATGTCGACCTGCCGGAAGTCGGTGCGCGTTTCGAGGCGAATGGCGTATTTGGCGCTGTCGAATCGGTCAAAGCAGCGTCCGATCTGTATCTGCCGGTTGCCGGTGAGATTATTGCTGTGAATGAGGCGCTGGTGAACAACCCTGAGTTGATCAACAAAGACCCATACGGTGAGGGGTGGATCGTGAAGATCAGGGTCGCTCCTGGCGTTGGTGCGTTGATGAGCGCAGATGCGTATGCGGCATATGTGGATACGATCAAGCATTGAGAACTGAGAACTAAGAACTGAGAACCAAGAACTGAGAATTAAGAGTTGAGAACCGGGGATCAGGAACCGGGAACGAGCAACCAGAAACAGGATGGAGTTGCAAATGACACACTATATTCCGATTACAGACGCAGATCGTATCGAGATGATGAAGACGATCGGCATCGAACGTCTCGAGGATCTCTTTGAGGCAGTGCCAGCAGAGCATCGTTTTCCGCCGCTCCGATTACCAGAACCGCTCTCCGAGCCAGAACTGCGTCGGGAGTTGAGTCGGCTGGAACAGCTGAATGCACACGCAGGCAGTCATCTGATATTCCTTGGCGCAGGCGCATACAACCATTTCGTGCCAGCCGCGATCGATCAGATCCTGCGACGCGGCGAGTTCTACACGGCATATACCCCCTATCAGCCAGAGGTCAGCCAGGGCACGTTACAGGCAATTTTCGAGTATCAGAGCCTGATCTGTGCGCTGACCGGCATGGATGTGGCGAACGCATCGCACTACGATGGCGGTACGGCACTGGCAGAAGCGGCGATTATGGCGATCAACGTTGTACGCGGGCGGCGGAAAATCGTCGTTGCGCCAGGGATGAACCCACAGTACCGCGCGGTCATGCGCACGCTGTTGCAGGGTGTCGATGTCGAGATTGTCGGTGATGAAGATCCAGAGGCGTCACTTGCGGATGTCGCATCGCTGGTGGATCATACCACGGCAGCACTGATGGTGCAGAGTCCCGATTTCTTTGGCGTGCTGCATGATCTGCGACCGCTGACTGCTGCAGCGCACGCAGCTGGTGCATTAATGGTTGCGCACTTCGACCCGATTGCCCTTGGTCTGTTCCAGACGCCGGGCGAGGCAGGCGCTGATATTGCAACTGCCGAGGGGCAACCATTAGGCGTCGGTCTGTCGTTTGGCGGACCCTACCTGGGTATCTTTACCTGCCGTCAGCAGTACGTTCACAAAATTGCCGGTCGTCTAGTGGGCGTGACCCGCGATCTTGAGAATCGCCTGGCATATGTGCTGACATTGCGTGCACGGGAGCAGGATATCCGACGTGAGCGTGCGACCAGCAACATCTGCACCAATCAGGGGTTGATGGCGCTGGCGGCTGCGGTGTACCTTAGCCTGCTTGGACGACAGGGGTTGCGACGTGTGGCGGAGCTGTGCTATCACCGGGCGCACTATGCCGCTGCGCAGATCGCGCAATTGCCGGGGTATCAGGTGCTTGATCGGGGTCCGTTCTTCAAGGAGTTCGTCGTTAAGACACCACGCCCGGTTATCGAGATCAACGCGGCGTTGCGAGACCAGGGGATTATCGGCGGCTACGATCTTGCCAGCGATTACCCGCACCTTGGCAACGCAATGCTGCTCTGCGTGACTGAGATGAATACACGTGCCGATATTGATGCGCTGGTGACCGCGCTGCGGTCGGCTGCATGAGCGGCGCCGGGCGCACATCACCGGATTGAGGTTGACGATGGACCTGCAACCCGAACTGATTGAGGCGGCGCTGGGCACTCGCATTCGTGAACTGGTCTCCATAGGGGGTGATCGCTGGATGCTGGCGCTCGCTGATGGTCAGCGGAGCGTGGCGCAACGATTTTCCAGCACCGATGCACTGACAACTGCTGAGGTGGCATTGAGCCGGTTGCGCGGCGAAATTGACCTGCCGATTCCACAGATCCGGCACCTGGATGTTGCCGATGCATCGTCAGAGGCGCCCTGGGCGCTCTTCATCGGGATCAACGGCGAGCCACTGGCACAGAAGTTGCCGCAGATTCCCGACGAGTCGCTCTATCAGATTGGGATGCGGTTGGGGCAGGTTATCTATCGCATTCATCGCGTTGCAGGCGGGCGTTATGGTGCGCTGATTGGCGATGATCCGTGCGCTGCCAATGACGAACGCCAGTATATTCAGGCGCGACTCGATCACGATCTTGCTCAGGCAATTGCCCTGGAAGCGTTGAGTGAAGAAGAAGCTGCCGAAGTGCGCGGGGTGTTGCAGCAGTTTTTGCCGCCTGGCCGTCAGGCAGTACTGTTGAATGGCGGATTATCGCCGGAGACGCTGCTAGTGGTGCACCGCGATGGGCGCTGGACTCTTGGCGGGGTGTTGGGATGGGAACACGCCCTTGGTTGGTGCCCGGCATGGGAGCATGTTACCTTTCTAGAGGCCTGCGAAGGAGAGTGCTACTTTAGTCTGCGCGTCGGGTACGGCAACGGGTATGATAGCGAAACCCAACGCGCCTACGAACAGGTGCGTGAACCGGCGATGCGTCCATATCGGTTACTCCTGGCGCTGCGGCGAATTGTCGAATATGCCCGGTACGGCGCCTTTGACGACGTCCGCCGAAACAGAACTATTCTGCTGAGACTTGTGCGTTCTTGAGGAGACGTAGCGATGCATAACCACGAACCGCCGATCTTTGAATTGTCAGGACCCGGCAAAATTGGTGTCAATCTGCCGCAAATCGATGTGCCGCAGAGCGAATTGCCCGCCGATCTGCTGCGCGCCGACGATCTCGCTGGTCTGCCGGAGTTGACCGAGCCTGAAGTTATCCGGCATTACACGCGCATCAGTCAGCGCAATTTTGCCATTGACACGACCATGGTCAGCCTGGGATCGTGTACGATGAAGTACAATAGCAAGTTCCACGAGGAGGCTGCGCGCCTGCCCGGTTTTGCCGCCGCGCATCCACTCCAGGGCGATGAACTATCGCAGGGTGCGTTGCAGTTAATGTATGAACTGCAGGCGTACCTGGGTGAGATCTCTGGCTTTGATGCGGTTTCTCTGCAACCGGCAGCCGGGGCGCAGGGTGAGTTGACCGGTATTTTGGTGTTCCGTGCATACCACCGTGATCGCGGCGATCATGAGCGAGTCGAGGTGCTGGTTCCCGACTCGGCGCACGGCACGAATCCGGCGACTGCGGCGATAGCAGGGTATCGCGTTGTGGAGGTGAAGAGTGATGCGCGCGGGAATGTCGATCTCGAAGACCTGCGGCGCAAACTGTCGCCGCGCACCGCTGCGCTGATGCTGACGAACCCGAATACCCTGGGGTTGTTCGAGGAGCACGTTACCGAAGTTGCGCGTCTGGTCCACGAGGCAGGCGGGCTGTTATACGGTGATGGTGCGAACTTCAACGCTATTCTCGGTATCGTAAAGCCGGGTGAGTTGGGGTTCGACTTCATGCACTATAACCTGCATAAAACGTTTACAACCCCGCACGGCGGCGGCGGTCCCGGATCAGGAGCAGTGGGATGCACTGCAGCGCTGGCACCATTCCTGCCGACGCCGCGTGTGCGCCGTGTCCCGCGCGAGGGTGAACCATTGCCGCTAACCGAACGCGGCGTCAGTCTGCGTCCTGCCGGTGCACCGGCGCTCCCAGAGGGCGCATATGAACTATTCGCACCAGAAAAGACAATTGGGCGGGTGAAAACATTTCACGGCAATTTCGGCATGCTTGTGCGGGCATGGACGTACATTCGCTCGATTGGCGCAGCCGGTCTGCGCAGGGTGAGCGAAACGGCAGTGCTGAATGCGAACTATGTGCAGGCGCGCCTGAAGCATGTTTACCCGGCTGCAATTGATCGCACCTGTATGCACGAAACGGTGCTGCAAGGGAAACTGGCTGCCGCGCCAGAGGTGCGCACGTTCGATATCGCCAAGCGGTTGATCGACTACGGGTTCCATCCGCCGACCGTCTATTTCCCACTGATCGTGCCTGAAGCATTGATGATCGAACCAACCGAAACTGAGTCGAAGCGCACACTGGACGCATTCTGTGATGCGCTGCTGGCGATTGCGGAGGAAGCGGCGCGCGACCCGGAGATTCTGAAGCGCGCGCCGACCACAACGCCAGTGCGCCGGCTTGACGAGGTGCGTGCCGCGCGCCAGCCGATCCTGCGCTATGACCCGACTGTGTTTGCGCGGTTACGGGAGGAAGGCATCCGATTCTGAAGGGGATACCCGAGAGAATACTACAGGCGCCCTGGCTTCTCCCGGCACGAGTCAGCGCAGGCGTGGAGTGACCGGAAGTACTCGCCGAAGTTATGGTCTTTGAACAATTATTCCGCTCTAGCCCGCGTATGCGGGCTTCGTATTCCATAGCCAAGGGCTTTAGCCCAACGACAAGAGGCATATACCGGATTTACGATATCATTTTGGCAAAGGTCGGCGCAGGTGCGGGGGGCGTGTTTCCGACGAGCAGAGCCAGGAGCAGCGCATCTGGATTGGGAAGCTCCAGATGTCGGCATCGTCTGTGGTAGAGAGCAGGAATGTCAGATCAGGGTGCGCGACCTATCGGACTGTTCGACAGCGGTATTGGCGGAATGACCGTCCTGCGAGAGGTGCGTCGTCTCCTGCCAGCTGAAGACCTGATCTATCTTGCGGATCAGGCGCGCTGCCCATACGGATCGCGTTCGCCCGATGAACTGCGCGCAATTGCTGCCGCGTGCGCGGCATGGCTCATCGCGCGCGGCGCAAAACTCGTGGTGATCGCCTGCAACACTGCCAGCGCAGCGGCGCTCGCCGATCTGCGCTGCCGCTTCCCGGAGACCCCTTTTGTGGGAATGGTGCCGCCGGTGAAGCCAGCTGCATCCCGTACCCGCAGCGGTGTCGTCGGTGTCCTGGCAACGCCAGCGACCCTGGCAGGCGACCTGCTGCGCGATGTGATCAGTCGTTGGGCAGAGGGGGTGCGTGTCATCGAGCAGGCATGTCCCGGTCTTGTAGAACAGATCGAGAAAGGCGCACTTGACACGCCGGAAACGAGAGCGTTGCTCCGCAGCTATGTTACACCACTGCTCGAGGCTGGTGCCGATACCATCGTTCTCGGCTGCACGCACTATCCCCTGCTTTTGCCGCAACTGCGTGCGATTGCTGGCGATGATACGCTGATCCTTGATGCGGCGCCTGCGGTGGCGCAGCGTGTGGTGCAGATCGTGAAGGAGCGCAGTCTGATGCGAGATGTGAACCCCCTTTCAGGCATAATAACCTGCGCCACAACTGGCGATCCGGAGCATTTCGCCAATCTGATCCATCGCCTCGACCTGCCGTGTGATCGCGTGGAACAGGCGGTCATCACCATTGACGCATGAGCCTCGCCATTCACCTGTGCGCTGCGTGTCGCGACCATCATTCGTTCTCGCATTGTCTTTCGTCCTCGCCATCACGAATTGCTCTCCGCCAGCGTTCTTGTTAGTGTGGGGCAGCGCGAGATCGCACTGCGCAACCTCGACAGATCGTTGTGCGTATGAGACAATCGAAACAAAGCTATGTTGGCAACATCACAAAAACGGAGGAGTCATGCCAGCGTATCTTGTTGCGGTTAGCGGCGCGCAAGCTGGGAAGCAGTTTCCGCTTACCGACGCCCCATGTTCACTTGGGCGCCACCCAGACAACGCGATTGTCGTTGCCAGTGCACGCGCATCGCGTCGCCACGCCGAGATCCGCCGCGAAGGAGAACATTTCATTCTCTACGATCTGGGGAGCGCAAACGGCACATTGGTCAATGGTCAACGCATCACTGCACCGCACCGACTCCGCAGTGGCGACCTGATCGAGATCGGCGATGAGACCTTTCGCTTTGAGCACCCGCAACCCGCGGTCGATGCAACGCTTGTCGCGTCACCCGGCGCCATTTCTGCTCTGCCAACCGCTCCGGTAACACCACCGCAACCGGGGCAGGGATTTCGGTTGCCTCCCTTGCAACCGCCACCCGCACCACCCCCTTCCCAGACGCCGCCTGCACCACCGCCGTACCAGCCACCCCCCGCGCAACCGCAGGGGTTTCAGATTCCACCCACACCATCATCGTACCAGCCATCCACCGCGCAACCTCCATCGGCAGCGCCGCCTGCGCGCAAAGGAGGCATGCTACGATGGCTCATTCCAGTAGCGCTCATTGTCGTTGTGCTGGGAGTGGCGTGCATCGGCAGCGCCGTCGTTGTGACGCGCGGAATCGATGGGTTGATCCGGAACATAACGCCGCAGAGCGGTGCGACGACCAGCGTTCCATCTTCGCCCACCCCGCAAAACACAGGTGGAAGCACCGCCGTGCCGCTGCCAACGACTCCAGTTGCACAGCCAACCGGCGACAGAGCTGCCTGGACAGTGCTTGTCTACCTGGACGGTGACAACAATCTGGAGAAAGATGCCGTCATTGATTTCAACGAAATGGAACTCGTCGGCTCGACCGATCAGGTCAATATCGTTGTGCAGTTCGACCGCATCGGCGCAGCTGCCCCCTGGGACGATACATCCAACGGCAACTGGGAGACAACCAAACGTTTCCTGGTCGAGCGCGACGACAACCCGAACAATATTCGCTCCCGTGAACTGGCGGACCTGGGTGAGTTGAATATGGGTGATCCGCAGACCCTGGTCGACTTTGCAGTCTGGGGGATGCAAACTTATCCCGCCGAGCGCTATGCGCTCATTCTGTGGGATCATGGCGCATCGTGGGCAGGGATTGCGTTCGACGACACCGACGGCAAGGATGGGATCAACATGCCGGAACTCGACGCGGCGTTGCGCACCATCCAGCAGCAGACGGGTCGGCGGATCGACCTGATCGGCTTTGATGCCTGCCTGATGGCGCAGATCGATGTTGCGCTGGTTGTTGCTCCGTATGCCGATGTGTTTGTGGCATCCGCCGAACTCGAACCCAACACCGGCTGGGCATGGGACCTTCTGCTGCGCCGTCTGGTCGAAAATCCGCAGCAGGACGCGGCGACGTTTGGCAAAGGAATCGTAGAATCCTACCGTGAGTTCTATGAGAAGCGCGACGATCCGACCGTGACGCTCTCGGCGTTCGACCTGACCCGCGCCAACGACCTGCGTCAGAAGTTGAACGCTCTCTCGGACGCGATGCTGAAGGGGCTTGGCGAGTCATATTCTGCGATTGCCGAGGCGCGATCATTCGTCGATGTGTACAGTCAGCCGTCACCCGAAGAGTTCAGCGCTGTCGATCTAGGGCATTTCGCCCGTCTGGTTGTTGATCGCGGAGCGCGTCCAGCAGTGGCGAATCCGGCGCGCGCGTTGTTCGAGGCAATCGATCAGGCGCGGATCGCCGAGTGGAACGGCGGATTTCACGCCAACTCGACCGGATTGTCAATCTTCTTCCCACAGTATCCCCACCTCTATCCGCCAATCTACGGGCAGGGATCGCCATTGCCACAACAGACGTCGTGGGGCGATTTCCTGAATGCATTCCACACTGCCAACACTGGTCTGCGAAGCGCTGCCGAGATCAGTTCTCTCTCTGTGTCGAACACGACTGTCAACATTGACAACCCGATCACCGTTGAGGGAGTTGTGACTGGCGACAACATTGCCTACGTGTTCTTCTTCGCAGGCATCCCCAACAATGATCGGAGCGGTGTATTGTTGACCAGCATCGACTTCATGTACCCGCCGGGAAGTGTGCCAGGCAGCAGTATTCCCCCCTGGACGGGTGGCAGCACACGTCTCAGGGTCAACTACAGCGGTGCACAGTGGGGATTGACCAATGGACGGGAAACTATCCCGGTGCTGTTGGGACCAGCAAAGTATGGCACTGCGCTCTATGGCGTTGAAGGGATCTATACCGTTCAACGCACGAAGGAGCGGATCGCCGCAGCGCTGGTGTTTACCGTTGAAAGCGGAGTGCCGGAGTTAATCACCATTTACGGATTTCCAAGGAATCAGAAACAGGAAGCGCAGCCGTTCGAGATCGTGCCGACGCCGGGTGATACGTTTACCGCAGTGATCCGCACATATACGGTGAAGGGTGATCGTCTGGAACCGGGATTTGTCGAAGGCGACACCCTGACGATCGGCAACCAACCGCTCGCTGTGCAGCGCATTCCGTTACCGGCTGGCGCATATGTTGCCGGTTTTCTGGTGCGCGATATTGCCGGGCGCTTCAGTTACCAGTATGCGGATATTAACGTCAGCTCTGCCAGTTCTGGCATCAGCGTGCCGCCACCAGTACAGACGTCGCCTGGAACTCAAGCCGGGTATCAGTTGTACAACAATTCGCAACTCGGCTTCTCAATCGAATATCCCACAAACTGGGCAACGCTCGACACCGGCAACGACCATATCTACTTCTATGATCCGGTGGCAAACGGCAACGTCTTCGTCAGCGTCGATGTCTATCAGACTGGTCTGCCAATTGACGAAGCCAACCGGCGATTGCTGGAGTTCTTCCTGGATTCGCTCCAGACCCAGCAGAACTTCCAGCAAACGCCTGGCGATCCACTGCGGCTTGGCGGCGAGGTCGGACCATCAGCACGCTATCGGTATACCGATCAGAACGGCGTGACGTTCAGCGGGATTGTCATCGCAGTAACCAGTCCACGCACTGGCTTGAGTTATCTGGTATCGGTTCAGGCGCCGTCAGCCGATTTCAGTCGCTACGCTGATACACTGGCGGCGATTGTCGACTCGATGAAGATCAAATAGCAGTTCACCCTGTGTTCAACCAGGGCACGTCAGGTACCTGGAAAGGTATGAGACGGGGCACACCCCGTCTCTACGACCTTCCATCAGATTGTGTTTCGTGATGTCAGTACGTCGCATATGGTCTTGCCGTTTCTTCCACTTTCAGTAGAACGGTATTATAAGATGTGAGTGCTGTTGAACCCGACACGTCTATGCCTGCGCCTGAAACAGTTTTGCAAGATCGCTATCGGATCGTTCGTATCATTGGTAAAGGCGGCACAGGAGCAGTGTATGAGGCCATCGATCTGCGCCTCGGAAACCGTGTTGCGCTTAAGCAGACTATCATTCCCGTAGAACAGACGGTTAACCTGCTAGAGCGCGAAGCACGCCTGCTTGCCCAACTGCGGCATCCGGTGCTGCCACGAATCATCGACCACTTCGTCGATGGCGCCTATCAGTACCTGGTCATGGAGTTCATTGGTGGGGACGATCTGGGAGGCTTGCTGGTTCAGCAGGGCCGTCCGTTCAACCTGCAACGTGTTCTCAAGTGGGCCGATCAGCTTCTGGATGCGCTCGAATATCTTCACCACCAGAATCCGCCAGTTCTCCACCGCGACATTAAGCCCCAGAACCTGAAACTGACCGTCGATGATGATATTGTGTTGCTCGACTTTGGGCTGGCAAAGGGCGGCGCGGGAAGTCAAAGCATTCATCGCACCAATGAGAGCGTCTTCGGGTATACGCCGCACTATGCGCCCCTGGAACAGATCAACGGCGCTGGCACGGAGACGCGCAGCGATCTCTACAGCCTGGCAGCAACTCTGTACCATCTTCTGACCGGCGTCCAGCCACCGGATGCGCTGACCCGCGCGACAGCGGTGTTGCGTCGCCTGCCCGACCCGCTGATTGCGCCTGATCTGCTGAACGCAGTCGTCCCCAAAGAGATGAGCGCCCTCCTGATACAGGCGCTTGCGCTCAACCCCGACGAGCGTCCAGCGAGTGCTGCGGATATGCGCGCCTCACTGGCAAAGATTCGTGTCAGGCAGTACACAGCCGACCCGGAGCGTATGTTCATCTATCCTGCTGACGCTGACACGCTTTCCGTCGCGCGGGCGCAAGAGTATTATTATGGCACCGGGAATGTGCAGAGTCTGATACCAACTACACGTCAATCAGATATGCAGGCAGTGCAGCATCCCATGCCCTCCGGCGCGCTGACACAGAAAGCGCCGGACACACAGCACAGTAATTCCGGCAGCGTCAGTCGCTATGCTGCGCTGTGGCAGCGAATGCGTGCAAACGGTCTGCGCGGCTGGCGTGCGCTTCGCAGATATACCGACCGGCTGCCGTCTCCCTGGAACCGGTATGTGCTTCCAGCATCCAGCATTCTTGCACTACTGCTTATTACGCTCAGCGTATCGCTGATAATCAGTCCAGGGCGCCTCAAGCCGACGGCAATCTCTTCGCCTGAGATACGCTCTGCTATCTCAACTTCCACGCCAGCGGCGAATCCGGCACTACATACGCTGCCAACCACGCAGAAGCCAGTTCAGATATTCACACCAGACGCAACAATGGCGATCAAGGACGGTTCATCCTCTGCTGTTCAGCCGATTGCTCGACGGATGACACCAGATGAGGTGTATGCTATTACGCTTCCCATAACCCTGACTGTCGAAGGTGAGGCGCTTGATCAGGCGCGAGTGTTTAAACTGGAGTCGTCCGAAACCGGCTATCTGCTTCCTCTGGAAGTCAGCGGCGGCGACAGCACCCACGTCACACTGCTTTTGACGATGCTGCCGTCCGCTTTTCGCGGTGAAGCGACACTGACGCTCACCATTGATGGCATACCGCAACCACAGGTCAGCGTGGTTGTGCGTGATTTTCTAGAGCAGCGAGCGGTAGCAGGGGTGCGCAGAGAATACCGCTACACCGGGCGCATTGGCGTGGATGAACTTGGCGCATACACCAGCATACACACCGCACCGGATGCCGCCAGCGACCGTTTTGCCGTGCTGCGCAACGGTGATATCGTTGAGATACTGCGCAATGATATAGACGGGTGGTATCAGGTTCGCATTCGACAGAGCGGGAATTTCTTCCATCTCGGCGCTGTCGGCTGGATCGAACGCTGGTTGATCGATAATCAACATGTGCCGCCGCTGGTCTTTGACGGCATTCTGGGAGAAACGCCTACTGATCGCGCTGTACGCTGTGGTACACAGTCCAACTCGAGCATCTATGGCAGCGTTGAGGACCAAAGGGGGCAGGGCATTGCAGGTGCGACACTGACCGTCACTAGCGCCGATGGGCGCAATCAATTCAGTGTACGCACCCGTGCCAACGGCACCTATACGGTGCCCCGTCTGGGATGCACCACCTGGATCGTGCGCCTGACGTCGGTATCCGACTTCCCCGAATTCCGGGCAAATGAGGTGCGGGTGACGAATCTCAACGGCGGCAAGTATACCGCAGCTGAGGTGCGTTTCCGCCAGCGACCCTGAATCTGCCTTACGAGTCTAGTCCGACAAGCCGCCGCATCTCGCGCGAGTCAATCGGGGTGAGCGACGCGGCGACGTGCAGCAGGTCATCGCGCGCAATTCCCATACCAAACACGAATAGTGTCCCCGGCGCACCATCATCAATAACAATCAGCGTCTGATCGTCCTGCGTGACGATCCGGGCATTGTATGTGCCAAGACTCGTCCGCTCGATTGTTCCGCTCAAATTGAATGGCTCGACTGCGCCGCCACCGATGACGATCTTGGCGCCGTTACCACTGAACGTCACCAGGTAGAAGCCGATATCGCCGTCACCGACTTCATCGTCGCGCGCAATCCGGGACTCGGCGGGGGATGGCTTCATACCATCAGGTATGAATGAGGGCCACTGATATTGGAAACGCGCCGGATTGCCGCGTTCGAGCAATGATAGTCTAGCGGGTGAAGGCCAGGCTACCGGAGGTAATGCCGGCGCCGGTTGAACCCCTGGCACAGACGGGATAGAGGGAGTCGGGCGCTGCACTGCAACCGTCGGCGCGGGAAGCGTTGGTGCAGGTGATGGCGGCGGAGCGTTACAACCGATCAGCACTCCTGCAATCAGCGCCAGGGCAAGCCGATGCCACATATGTTTGTTCTGTGCAAAACACATTATTGTAGAAGCCCTATCGATTGCGATACGTTACCAGACACTCGACGGCTCAGGTGGCAGCAGAGTGGAACTCGACGCGCTGCCTACTGATCGCGATACGTCACCAGACGCCCGACGGCGGCGAAATTCCACGGTTCGCCAATTCCCAGAATGATATGTGTCGCACCGGCATCGACGAAGGCATCGAGGCGATCCGGATCGCCAACGCCAATGGAGACAGTGTACTCCTGCCGGGTCACGTCCTATTTCGCAGCACCAGTTGTCGAGCGCCTGATTTTTGTGACAATAGGTTTCAGGCGGGCCAAAACCATTCCACATCGTCACGTGTTGCGCCGTCAGTTCAAGCGTGACCTTCTCACCACCGCCGCCAATTAGAATAGGCAATGGCTGACGCAGCGGCAGCGGACTCATAACGTTTCAGCCACTGTTTGATCTGCGGCAGCGCTCGCCCCAGGGCATGCAGGCGATCCAACGCCGTGCCGAATTCGTATCCATATTCGTCATGGTCGTGCTGGAACAACCCTGCACCAATGCCGAGGATCAAACGACCGCCGCTGATGCAATCATCGGTGCGCGCCGTATCGGCAGGCAGGTGCGGGTTGCGGTAACTGTTGCAGGTTACCAGGCACCCGATCTCAGCACGACTCGTCAGTGTCGCCGTGGCAGTCAGCAGCATCCATACCTTCGAAGAGAGCGCCATTGGTGGGCCCATAGAGCAGAAAAAAGTGATCCCAGTTCCAGATCGAATCGATGCCAAGCGCCTCAACCTGACGCACAGCGTCGGCAAACGATTGGTACGAGGCGTGCTGCGGATGCAACTGGACACCAAAGCGGATAGAAGGCATGACGATTCCTTTCCTGGCAGGTCGTTGACGATCACTATCATACACGAAATTGCCCGACAATGACGCTAAGAATGATGATTCGGGCTGCGGTAAAGGCGCACCGCCGTGAATCGCTATTGACAGACATGTGAGGAGGGTGTATTATTGTGAATGATTTCACGAAAAGGAATGGCACGATGATCGACATTCAACCAGACGTTAAGGTGCGTAACACGCCAGTATTCGATAGAACTGTGACGGAGCGGCGCGCTCGCCCGCGCGTGGTGATCGTTGGCGCAGGTTTTGGCGGTCTGGCAGCAGCGCGCGAACTGGCGAACGCTGACGTTGATGTATTGGTAATCAACCGGACGAACTATCACGGCTTCTGGCCCCTGCTCTACCAAGTAGCGACCGCTGGATTGGAGCCGGAGTCGATTGCGTACCCGGTGCGCGCAATCCTGCGCCGCTACCGTAATGCCGATTTTCTTCTTGCTGAAGTGAATGGGGTAGACTTCGAACGACGCGCGGTGCTGACCGACGTTGGTCCGGTGATGTACGACTACCTGGTGCTGGCAGCCGGGAGCACGACCAATTTCTTTGGCAACGAGCGATTCGAGCGGTATACGCTTGGAATGAAAGACCTCGACGAGGCGCAGCGGTTGCGCAACCATATTCTGACATGCTTCGAGCATGCAGTGGCGGAAACCGATCCAGTGCGACGTGCAGCGCTGCTGACCTTCGTCGTGGTCGGAGGCGGTCCGACCGGCGTCGAACTGGCGGGTGCGTTCATCGAGTTGATCCGCCACGTGATGCGAAAGGACTACCCCATGCTTGATGTACGTCAGGCGCATGTGGTGCTGGTCGAGGCGACCGACCGGGTGCTGGCGACATTTCCAGAGTCGTTGCAGCGCGCAGCGCTGGATCGCTTGCGGCGCATGGGGGTGGATGTACGGTTGAATGCACCGGTTGCCGATGCACGTCCGGGAGCACTGGTGTTTAGGGACGGCACAGTCCTGGCAGCGGAAACGATCGTCTGGGCTGCCGGGGTGCGCGCATCACCGCTGGCAGAGGCGCTCGGTGTGGCGCTGGGACGCGGAGCACGGGTGAAGGTCGAACCGACGCTCACGTTGCCTGGTCATCCTGAGGTGTTCGTCATCGGCGATATGGCGTATCTGGAAGGATACCGTCCCGGCGTACCCTATCCAATGGTTGCGCCAGTGGCGATCCAGATGGGGGAGCAGGCAGCGCGCAACATTATTGCGCGCACCAGGCGCAATCCGATGAAGCCGTTCCGCTACTTCGACAAGGGGCAGATGGCGACGATTGGGCGCAGCGCAGCGGTACTCGACGCCTTTGGCATCCAGTTGACCGGATGGCCCGCCTGGGTTGGATGGCTGTTCGTCCATCTGATGGAACTAGTCGGTTTTCGTAATCGGGCGCTGGTGTTGCTGAACTGGGCGTACAGTTACTTCACCTATGATCGTGGTGTGCGCCTGATCTTCGGGATTGGAGCGCGCGAAAAAAAGTTGGAAAGCGTCCTGTGAGGGGAACAAAGTGAACCGCCTGCGCGTTATGAGCAGTAGAAGAAACGTTGTGCGGCGTGCTGAGGGATGGTATGCGTTTCATTCTTCTCTGTCTCTTGATCGCGCTGATTGTGGCGGGATGCGGTCGCGCCGGGACGTCGGCGCCTCCAACAGTTCCTTTGTTACCTGACGCGATCCAACCACCGGCAGCGACAGCCGCGCCTAGTCAACCGCTGCTGGTGATGGCGACTCCGTTGCCAGCGGCAACGCCCGTTGCTGAACCTGTTCTGCAACCAATGGAGACACCCGTGCCAGCACCAGATCAATTATCCGATACAGGTCGCCCTATACCACCGTACAATGCGCAACCGCTGACCCCGCCCTACGGCGCGGCGATGGATGCGCAGATCGACGCAGCGAAGCAAGACCTGGCGCAGCGCCTGGGAATTGATGCGTCTGCGGTCGAAGTTGTGGGGGTGGATGCGGTCACCTGGCCCGACACATCGCTCGGATGCCCGAGGCCGGGCATGATGTACCCGCAGGTGCTAGTTGAGGGTGTGTTGGTGCAACTCCGCGCAAACGGGCAGATCTACCGCTACCACGGCGATGGGCAGCGCCGGTTGTTCCTGTGCGACGCGCAGGCTGATCCTCCTGGTGGGCAAACCAGACGTATGCCAGAACGCGTGCTGTGATCTATCGCGGTTCGGGTAGAATTTTGGATCAGCAGATCCATCGGTTGAAGCAGGTTTACCGTTATGAAGCGTATAATCTTCGTCGAGCGCACAGGTCGGAACGAGGATCTGATCGATCCTTCAATCTGACGTTCTGGCAATCTCTGGAACCGTGTGACCGGTTTGCAGCTGCCTGGGAGCTGGTCGTCTATGCGCAGCGGGTAAAGGGCGTCGATGTTCGTCAACTCCGACTTCAGCGATCTGTTGAGACATTTCAACGCAGGCAGCGTAAGGTATGTTGTCATCGGAGGTTACGCCGCTGTTCAATATGCTGAACCCCAGTTTATGGATCAGCATAGACCCGTTGAACGCCAGATCAGTATCAGGCGCTGCGGGCGTTCGGCGCACCTTTATCCGGCTTGACAGAACGTGATCTTATGGAAGTAAGGAACGTTCTACCAGATGGGAGTTCTGCTATTGCGCATCGACGTGCTCATCTCATGGGAATGCCAGAGGTTGAGTTTGAGTCGGCGTGGCAGCGGCGTTGACAGGATTTGATCGATGTTGATCTGCTGCTGCCGCTGGAGGAGAAGGGGTCAAAACGCCAGCGCAGACGATACAGAGGCAAAAACAGGTGACGCTGCAACGTCCAGATGAGTTCCCTGTACGGGTTATTTTGGCGTATATCCGTTACCCTTTCTTCTTGCGGACGGGTGTTGCATCGCACTCGTCTCATCCCCCAACACCATACACCCAAAACCTGTCGGCGAGTCTTTCCCCCAACGACAGGTTCTTTACCTGCGGAGATTTTACGGTACCTCCGCCATGCGCTACAGGCTACGGCTGCACAATCTTACCGCTGAACAGAATCATATGGACGTTCCAAAGAACGCCGGGCTGGTCAGTTCCGCAAAGTTCATCCAGCGACCGACGCGCACACCCTGCGCACGGGAACCGATGGTGACGATCCGCCCCGAAGTGCCAGGGGTCGCAATGTAAGGGTTGCTGAGTAATTATTCCGCGCTCGCCCGCGCGTGTGGGCTTCGTATTCTATAGCCGAGAGCTTTAGCCCCACGGCTAGTTCGGTACAGCGGATTTAATTCCCAATCTCCATTATTCCAACGTCAAACAGCCAACGTGCTGAGGTACGACCGATCCGATGTACTGGCGCCAACAGTCACAACCCAGGGTTCATCGTGGTTGACTGTATCGGTTGCCAGACCGGAGTTGCCCGTTGAGGCAGCGACCAAGATACCGGCATTATAGGCGTTAAGAAAGGCGAGTAAGACGATGTCGCTGACGCCAGTACCCGTGCCGAAAGCCCGCCATGCAGGGCAGAGTGCACGCGACGCGGCGGCAGGTACACGCAGGCTGCACGTCCGTGCCCATATTCGCTAGTGAAGCGCACCGGAAGTATGCAATCGCACCTGCGCGAAGAGCAGCAAGCTGAGCAGATCAATTCATACCCTCGACCACCCGCCGCACGAACGCTTCGAGTTCATCGGATGGACTCAAGCCGAACTGACTCTTGAGCGTCGCCACACAGATCTGGTACTGGCGCACTGCGAGATGGCGCAACCCCTGCGCCGCATAGCACCCGATCAGCACCCGGTGCGCATCTTCGTCGCAACTATCGACCGCCAGCGCGCGCTGGCTGAGCATGATCGCAGTCGGGTATTCGCCGCGTTCCTGATAAACGCGCGCCAGTTGATGCAACGCTTCGAGATAGGCAGCCTGGAGCGTTCTCCGGCGTTCCTCTGCCCAGTCTTCATACCGCTCCTCAGCCATATAGTCGCCCTGGTACAGATCAATCGCGCGACCATACGCTCGCAACGCGCTCTCAATGTCTCCCCGGCTCCACGCACTCCGCGCCGCAGTGATCGACTCCTCGAACACATCCGCATCGACCCATAGCGGCAGATCCGACGCAAGCGCATAGCAGCCATTGACAAATAACACCACTGGCGTCTCGCCCATCACGCGCTTGAACGTCTGTCGCAGGCAGTAGACTGCCTGATGTAAACTGCGACGCGCCAGGTCTGGCTCTGAGTCGGGCCAGAACAGGGCTGCCAGGCGCTCCTTCGAGACCGGCACACGACGATGGGCAATGAGAAAGCGGAACAATGAACGCGAACGCGACCCTTCCCACTGGTCGATAAGCGTGTCGTTGAAGTAAACGCGTAAACTGCCAAAAGTGTAGACGGTCAACCCTGCAATTCCCGACGTTGTCGAAGAGTTGTTCGCCGTATCAGCGGGAAATTGATCCTGTTCCTGCGTATCAGAAAGACAATCCTCTGTCGCCGCTACGCGCTCGTCCGCTATGTCTTTTTCATCAACAGTCTCCACCTTTGTAACCATCTCATCTCCGGCATACGTTTCTTCTGCGCTGATCGGCTCGATCACCACCGGGCGTTGAGGAGGGGAATGCAAAGCGAAGAGCGCCTTCCACCACGCCAGGAAGCGCTGCACCAGTGATCGCGGCGGCGCGGCAGTCAACATCGGCAGAGGCGGGGGAAGGAGTCCGGTATGCACCCACGCCCATGACTCAGAAAGTGCAAGATCACGCGATGTCAGCGCGCGATGAACGTCGAGCAAACAGCGTATCAACCCGGCACGGGCTTCGTTAATGATTGCCTCACCCTCACCCACTGTCATGCGACCCTGGAGAATCACCTGCTGCCAGCGCGCAATCTCGGCGCAAATCTGCGCTGCAGATGCGAGTATCCCGCCCGTTGGCGCAGCGCCCGCCATATCCAGGCAGAACTGCGCACGCTGGAGATAGGCGCTCCCCGTACGATAGTCGCCTTGATGGAGCGCAATCAGCGCAATGCGCCACGCCAGCAAACCGCACGTCTGCGGGTCGTCAAGGTGCTCGACAATTGCCATCGCTGCCAGCGCACGCGCCATTGCCTGCGGCATCATCCCCTCGTGCATGTGAATTTCAGCCTGAGCCGCGAGCGCGCGCCACTGCCCATCCACGTCGTTCGTCGTGCGAAAGACAACCTCTGCCTCGGCAAGCAGATGAAGTGCGCTATTCCATTTCTGTTGCTGCAACAGGTTGATCGCCCGACGGTACAAATGCCATCCAGGTTTCTCCCCTTTGCGGGACTTCATGGGATGAGCGCTCGAATGGTTGTGATGCATCATACGTGCTCTTTTCACAATGCCTGAAAGCGAACGTCGTCTGTTATCAGACTGAACAATAACGCCATTCCTCGTTCGCCTGCGAGCCGGGTGCAGAGTGGTATCAAGAATTGGACAGAGAGGATCAAACCAGAGATGCATACGGTCCGGTATGCACCCGGCTGCCAGAATGACGACACAGAGGTTTCGTGCAGGCAGTAAAGCGAGAGAGCGGGCGCAGCGACCTTCTGCATGTAGTATAACGCACGCCTTTGCAAAATCAACGTTGAGGTTTGGTTATAGAGGAGAATGCGGGAAATGAAATGGAATGCATGAGCGATGAAAACGCAGGTGATTACTAAAGCCAACGAGATCAAGTGAACAAACACGGCACAATAACAAAACTGTTATCATTTCGTTCACATGTTGATCCTTGTCATCAGAAGAATGACATGATATGTCAATTGCAGGGTACGCATATCCACACAGCGCAACGCACCAACATCGCGAATCTCATTAATCGTCGCTACTACAAGTCTGATTGTGCTGCGCTCTTCGAGCGCCATATTTGGCTGCGGCACGACCGACGTTGTGCTACGAAAGATATTCCAGCTGATTGCATTGCTGAGACTACCGCAAGTAAAAATCTCCTCACCGCAGAAACCTAGCGGACGCAGAGAGCGATTGACAGAAAGCGCTGCGCACCTGAAGTCTCTCTGTAGTGTGCGTTTTTGTCGTGAATTTATTGCTTATCAACAGACTGTCAGATATTGAACATCCGTACGACACAAGGAGGCCCCAATGCTGGAAACGATCTCTCCCACTCGCTCGCTGAGCACCCGTCTGGCTCTGTTCACGATTGCCACGGCGATTACGGCAATGCTGGGGCTGACTATGCTCACCAACGCAGCAGCAACGGAGCACACCATCGCCACAGCGCGTCACCAGATCGATACATAGGCACTCAACGGGATCGAGCGCATAGAAATGTATCTTTAGGATCGACGCTCCGGTATTGCGTTGACTGCGCAACTCCCCCTCGTTCGTGCGATGCTCGAAAACCAGGAAAACCCCGAGGCGCGCGAGCGGGGTCAATTCGTCATCAATGCGGTACGGAACACCTTCAACTACGATACCATATCGTTACTGAATATATCGGGCAAAACAGTGCTGAGCACCAACCCTGGCAAGGTCGGGCAGGATCGCAGCCAGCGACCAGAGGTGATCAATGCACAACGCGGTGTGCCAGCAATGTCAGACGTCGCTACCGATCCGGACGAAGAGCAGGTGTTTCTCCATTTCACTGCTCCGGTCTACGGATTGAACAAACAACAGATGATCGGCATCGTTGATGGACGAGTCGCACTCGACGAGATCCACCGATTGGTGGCATTAGACAAAAATCGCAGTGGTGCAGGCAGTTACAGCGTCATTGTTGATCGCCATGGTGTCCGCATCTCTGTCCCGGATTTCCCGCAACTCCTGTTTCAGCCAGTGGCGCCGCTGGCGCCGACCGTGGCTCAGGAGATGATCGACACCCGTCGTTTTGGCAGCAATACCGCAGCGCTGATCCGGCAATCGTCCTCGATGCCTGAGGTCATGGAGAGCATCAATCTTCTCAATCAGCGCGCTGAAGAACGTCTTTTCTTCAAGGGAGCGCTTAACTCCGGCGAAGAAGGCGAATCGGTCATTCGCAGGCTGCGCTCGGCAGACTGGTACTACATCCATCGTGTGCCGATCGAGCAGTTCTACGGCGTGGTGCGCGCCCAGACAAACTACGCCATACTGGTGACGATCATTACTGCGGTAGTTGCCATCGTGGTCACCCTCTGGTTTGTGCAGCGGTCGTTGCGCCGACCGCTGATCCAGCTGGTGGAGACGGCGAGTGCAATTGCCAGAGGCGACCTGAGCCGACGTTTACAGATGCAGCGGCGTGACGAGATCGGCATCCTCGCCAACGGCTTCAATACAATGGCAGATGCTCTGGAAGCGCGCATCACCGAAGCTCAGGCAGCAAAAGAAGAAGCGCAGCGTTCGCAGCGTGCCGAAGCCGAAGGGCGCGCATCGCTCGAACGCAGCGTCGCAGAATATCTGACGTTTGTACAGCGGGTGGCGAATGGCGATCTTTCCCAAACCCTCGCCATTGATCGCAACGATGCCCTGGGACAGTTAGGCATTGGTCTCAACAAGATGGTTGAAAGCCTGCGCGCTATGGGGCGCCAGTCTCAGGAAGCGGCCAATGCCATTGCCAAGGCTGCAGCGCAAATCCTGATCACCACCACCCAATAGGCATCGGCGGTCAACGAACAATCAACTGCTGTTGCTCAGACCATGGCAGCGCTTGACGAAGTACGCGCAATTGCACGACAGACTGCCGATCAGGCTGATCATACCGCGCGCGACGCACAGGCAGCGCTGACCGTTGCGCAGCAGGGGATTGCTATTGTGGAAGAGACAGTGCGGAGCATGACCGACATTCGTCAGCGCGTCGAAGGAATCGCGCAAACCATCCTGTCGCTTGCGGGGCAGGCGCAGGCGATCAACACAATTACCGGCACAGTTTCCGAACTTGCCGATCAGTCGAACCTGCTCGCACTCAATGCCGCCATCGAAGCGGCACGCGCCGGTGAGCAGGGGAGAAGCTTCTCCGTTGTGGCGCAGCAGGTGCGCGACCTGGCAGAGCGCAGCAAACAGGCGACCGTTCAGGTTCGCTCGATCTTGGGAGACATCCAGAAATCAACCCAGGCAGCCGTGACGGTGACTGAAGAAGGCGCCCGGCGTGTTGACGCTTGCAGTCAACTGGTCAGTCAAGCAGGCGACGTTATCCACAGGATCGCTGGCGAAGTCGAAAACGGCGCGCAGATTAACGTGCAAATGGCAGCCAGTGCGCGTCAGGCAACCGTCGGGTTGGAGCAAATCGGGCAGGCGCTGCTTTCGATTCAGAAGGCAGCTTCAGAAACGCTCACCAGCACCCGTCAGGCAGAGCGTGCTGCGCAGAACCTGAATGCACTGGCGCAGTTGCTCCAGCAGATGGTTGCCGTCTACCGGCTAGCATAAGCATCATCACCGATACCCATGCGGATGACGGCGATGCCATTCCCAGGCGCTTTCGATGATCTGTTCCAGACGCGGGAAGCGCGGCGACCAGCCGAGTTCGTTGCGGATCTTCTCCGACGAAGCGATCAGGATCGCCGGATCGCCAGGGCGCCGTGGACCAAACTCATACGGAATGGGGTGACCAGTTACCTTCCGTGCCGTTTCGACAACCTCCAGATTGGTGAAACCGTTGCCGTTGCCCAGGTTGTATGCACGACTGCCCAGGCGATCAAGGGCTTCGAGCGCCAGAATGTGCGCCTGAGCCAGATCGAGCACGTGGACATAGTCGCGCACGCATGTGCCATCCTTCGTCGGATAATCATTGCCGAAAATGATTACCTTCTCACGCTGACCAAGCGCAACCTGGAGCACAATCGGGATCAGATGCAGTTCCGGCTCGTGATGCTCCCCGCGGTCGGGCGTGCCGCCAGCAGCGTTGAAATAGCGCAGACAGGCGTACTTCAACCCGTAGATCCGCTCGAACCAGTAAAGCATCCGTTCGATGAAATATTTCGACTCACCATACGGCGAACCCGGCACAATCCGTTCATCGGCATCGATTGGGATGGTTGCCGGATCATCGAACAGATTGGCGGTGGACGAGAGAATGAAGCGCCCTACGCCATGCGCAACTGCCTGTTCCAGCAGGTTTGCTGCTGCGACCAGATTGTCGCGCAGATATTTGAGCGGGAGTTGCATGCTCTCTCCCACCAGCGTAAATGACGCAAAGTGCATAATACCGTCGAACCCGCGGTGATCGCGAAACAGGCGTGCCACTGCGTCGAGATCGCGCAGATCGCCTTCAACAAAGGCAGCACCAGATGGCACGGCTTCGCGATGACCCTGATAGAGATTGTCGAACACGACGACATCGTGACCGGCTGCAAGAAGTTCTGCGGCGCAGATGCTTCCGATATAACCAGCGCCTCCGGTAACAAGGATTTTCAAGGCGAACCTCCGTAGCAAGGACGAATCGGGCACAGTATAGCACAGGCAGCCCACAATCGCGACTATGTACAACGTGCGCCTTTTATGCTATGCTACCAGAAAGGTATGACATTGCTTCGTTCAGGGACAGAGCTATGGGAATAACCGATCGAATGCTCATCGGAGCGATTGCAAGCAACCCCGCCGATTTTCACGGCGCTGGCGAATACCGTTGCTGTCGCACGTGCATGGTGATCTACTTCACATCGGCCAGGAAACCTGATACTGCCCATGAAGGGCACAATACATTTTCCTTACCAGCGCTCAACCCTGACGGGTCCGGCAAACTTGTGCGCGCCTTCCAGCGCTATATCGAGCGCTGGCCGCCTGAGCGGCGCGAGCAGATCGAACGCTTTGCGCAGCGCAAAGGGTGGGATATGGCGATGGAGTTGAAGTACGGCGGCGGGGCGCTTGAGGACCACGAGGCTGCCGAATGGCAGGAGATCATCAACGCGCGGCTTGAGCAATTAATGCGTCAGGCGCGCCAGCAGATTGAATCCAGCGCGCCGGTTCCACAATCAAAATAACATCACGCCCGCTTCACGCGCCAGTTGACGTAAACGCTCACTGGCAGGCTTACGCCCGCTCTTCTCCATCTGATCCGCCAGTTCGTTCAGATGCCTGACGAAGGCAGGTGTTATCATTGCCGGATTCTGGCGCAAAAGTTTCGTCGCTTCCTGCGACGTCTCCGCATGAAGCAATTGGCTGATGAAGCGATCTTCGGGCGAAAGGGATTCTTCGACGATCTGGGTTGCAAGTTGCTCAATTGCGCGCAACCGTTCTACCAGCTGATCCTGACCGCTGCGTTCAGCCGCTGCCAGGTTGGAGCGGAGCACCAGCATGAATGCATCGTTGATCTCATCGCGGCGCTCACGCAGCACAGTCGCCGGGTCTGCCGCATCGAGCGCCGCACGCAACAGGTTCGTGCCAGCATCGAACAGTTCCTGCGCTTCCCGATCCATACGCTCGACGGTTGCGAGAATAATGCTCCGCCGCGCCGTCAGGCGTTCCGCCGTCGCCCGGTCGCCAGACTGCTCTGCCTGCTCGATGCGGGCAGTCCACTCCTCAAAGAAACTGTAGTCGATTGCGGGGCGCAGTTCGGCGATCAACCCTTCCAGTTCATCATCGTTCGCCGCTATTAGGCGCTCAACCGCCTCCGTCGTTGCAATATCAGGCGCATCGAGCGCTGCCTTCTCGCCTGCGCTGGCAAAACCGACCATTTCTGCCAGCCGCCGACGCAGCGCCATCAGCACCTGTGCCGAGTCTTTGCGCCCCACCTGGCTGCTGGCAACGATAAACGCATCAAGGGTTGCAAAAAATGACTCGTCCAGCTGGTCACGCTGTTGTTCAACAAGCGCCTTGAGCGCCTCTTCGCCACGTTCGGCAGCTTCTGCCAGCCGCGCAATCAGATCAACACGCTGATGCTGGGCTTCGATCTTCTCACGCGACACGCCATCGGCTTCGAGAATGGCATCAATCAGCGAGTTGATCGTCAGAAAGCGGCGTGGTGCCAGCAGATATGCACGTGGCGCATTTGGCGGCAGCGTACGCATCACCAGCGCTGCAGCATCGCCGATAAAACGCTCCTGTTCCTCCTGGCGAGCATTGAGTTGCTGCGGAATGTGCACGAGCGCCAGTTGTTTGGCAGCATCATGGTAGAACAACGGCGCGCTGATCATAATCGCCATGCTGCAATTAGGGCAGATTGCAAGGTTTAACTGCCCGGCAATTAGACGCGCCTTCAATTCGGGATGCTGCGCCGCATCGACAATTGTGGCGATCGACGCACGAAGCAGTGTGCGGCAGGATGGACAGGTCAGCTGAATGACCTGTGCTGATGGACCCGTGGTCACACGATACCCTTTCAGAATCGCACGCGCCGGACGCACCGGCGCAGACGGATAACCAGTCACGGGTATTATATCACGGATCGCGCGTCTGCGATTCTGGCATAACTATCGACTTGACGGGCACAATCATGAGACGTATACTTCCAATGTTACGCAACAAAAACAACAAACGAAAGAGGAACCCATGCGCATTTACGGAAGCATTACCGAACTCGTGGGCAATACGCCGCTTGTGCGCCTGAACCGGGTGAACGATACCCACGCCACTGTCGTTGCCAAACTCGAATGGTTCAACCCCGCTGGCAGCGTCAAAGATCGCATTGGGCTGGCGATGATCGAAGCTGCCGAACGCGACGGCATCATCCGCCCTGGCGAGACGGTGATCGTCGAGCCGACGAGCGGAAACACCGGTATTGGGCTGGCGTTCGTGGCGGCGGCAAAAGGATATAAAGTCATTCTGACGATGCCAGAGACGATGAGCATCGAGCGACGCAAGCTGCTACGTGGTTTCGGCGCCGAACTGGTGCTGACGCCTGGCGCAGAAGGGATGCGTGGCGCTATCGCCCAGGCAGAGGCGATCGCCGCTGAACTGCCAAATGCATGGATTCCGCAGCAGTTCAAGAATCCCGCCAACCCTGAGATTCACCGCCGCACGACCGCCGAAGAACTGTGGCGCGATACTGACGGTCAGATCGACATTCTGGTTTCTGGGGTCGGCACTGGTGGAACGCTGACCGGCGTGTCGGAAGTGATCAAGCCGCGCAAGCCATCGTTCTATGTCGTGGCAGTCGAACCGGAAGCATCGCCGGTTCTTTCGGGCGGGAAGCCTGGTCCGCACAAGATTCAAGGGATCGGTGCCGGTTTCATCCCTGACGTGCTCAACACAAAAGCGTATGATGAAGTGTTCCGTGTGTCAAATGAGCAGGCTTTCGAGATGGCGCGTCGTCTGGCGCGCGAAGAAGGTTTGATGGTTGGCATCAGTTCGGGTGCGGCAGCGTACGCGGCGCTGGAAATCGCGCGGCGCCCGGAGAATGCTGGTAAATTGATTGTGTTTATCTCCGCATCGAATGGCGAACGCTACCTGAGCACGCCGCTGTACGGTGATGATGTGTAAATGATGATCCGACACAACCGTTTCTGACTTCGGTACGTATGGTGGTATAGAGAACTGAGAACCGGGAATATTGCTGGAGATCGAGAATCTAACCCGGTATGTGACTCTTACCGTCGGGCTAATGAAAGATTATCGATATGAACCGGTACCTTACCTCTTGCCGTGGGGCTAATGGAGATTAAGAATTTAATCCGGTATACGCCCTTGCCGTGGGGCTAAAGCCCTCGGCTCTACGGGGCAAAGCCCGCCTGCGCGGGCTAAAGTAGAATAATT
>JAGHYV010000144.1 GCA_017743475.1 Roseiflexus sp.
TGCCGGCGCGGAACAGGCGGCGGGTCGTGGCGGCGTCAATCGTCGCCCCGCAGACCGGGCAGGTCACCACTGCGCCCTTCACCGTGCCGCGTTCGGGATCGAACCCGGCGGGCCGGGACGCGTATCCGTCCTCCACAATCTCAAAGGCGACCGGGTTGGGATAAACCACGGATTTACACGGATCAGACGGATGTTCACGGATATTTTTATGTGATCCGTGTTCATCCGTCGCATCCGTGTGTATCCGTGTTCTATTCAAATTAACCACGGATTGGCACGATTCAGACACAGAGTCAGAATGAACCACGGATTGGCACGGATCAGACGGATGTTCACGGATATTTTTATTCCTTAATCCGTGTTCATCCGTTACATCCGTGTGTATCCGTGTTCTATTCCCCAATCCGTGTTCACCCGTTACATCCGTGTGTATCCGTGTTCTATTCCCCACATCCGTGTCGATCCGTGTTCTCTTCACAATACAAAGCGCAACTTGTTTCCTGTCTTTTTTTGCCAGCCAGAACTGGCGCATGAGCGGGATTTCAACGCCGCAGGCGGGGTTCTGGCAGGGGAGCGTGCGCGCCCAGATGTAGCCGACGACCGGATCGGCGCCGGACGACGGGTAGAACGGCGCCAGTTCTTTGCGCGCCTCGTTCAGCACCCACTCGCCCCATTCCTTCACCGCCGCCGGTAAGGGGTTGCCCGGCGCATCCCGGCTGAACATCTCCGTCTGCCCGAAGCTTTCGGGATGAACCACGGATTGACACGGATCGGTATGAACCACGGATTGGCACGGATCAGACGGATGGTCACGGATATTTTTCTTGAATCCGTGCCGATCCGTCCCATCCGTGTCGATCCGTGTTCTCTTCCCCAATCCGTTCCCACCAAACCGCTGCGGGTACTCCAGGGTGGCTTTGAGGATCAGCGCGGCGACCGGGTTATAGTCGTTGGCGTAAGCGTCGCACCCCAGGCGCAGGGCTTCGAGCGGATAGGAGCCGCCGCCGGAGAAGGGATCGAGCACCCGCGGCGGGGGGACGCGCCCGGCTTCGATGTCGTCCACGCTGACGGGACGCCCCAGTTCGGCGCTCAACCGTTCGGCGTGGGCGGCGTAGATCGCGCGGCGGGCGCGCTCCAGCAGCGGGGCGTCCAGCGCATGCTCCCAGCGGCTCAGGTCGGCGATGAACTCGCTCTGCGTCTGCCAGGCGAGCGCGTCGGCGGGCGGCGGAACGAGCGCGGCGTATGCGGTGGCGCGCGAGGCGGCCAGCGGGCGGCGCGCCCACCAGATGTGCAGCGTGCTGATGTGCCCGTGGCGGATGTTCTTCTCCTTCGCCGCGTGCCGGCTCACGGCTTCGACCGGGAAGGTTTCTTCGATGAAGCGGCGGTCGTCGTGCATCAGGCGGCTCCTCAATGAGTTGAAACCACGGATGTCCACGGATCAGACGGATGTTCACGGATATTTTTATTGAGATCCGTGTTCATCCGTCACATCCGTGCTGATCCGTGTTCTATTATTTAACCACGGATTTGCACGGGTCAGACGGATTGGCGCGGATATTTTTCTTTCATCCGGGCTGATCCGTCACATCCGTGCCAATCCGTGTTCTATTCTAAAGCATGTGCGCGAATGTCATCGACCGAGACCAGGTAACGAACGTCCATGCGCTCCTCTGGTTTCAGGCGCGCTGCCGGGTTCTGGATGCAGTGCAACGTCGGTTGGGGCGTGGCGGCGTCGAACACGACATACAGAAAATACTCGTCGCCGAAGCGTTGCGCCTTGAACCACTCGTTGCGGGTCAACGCCACCGCACCGGTATCGGCGCGCCCTTTGACCTCGATGTAGCGCTGCTGCCCGTCAGCCGCGCGCGAACGAATATCGAAGCCCAGATTGTCACGCGAAACGTCTTCAGGAACGCGACCCTGACTCCGTTCATACTCCATCGCCACCTGCATCGCAGCGCGCTCAATGTCCGGGTCGGAGAGCATCTCCGCAGCGACGGGCGCAGGCACAACACGCGCTGCACCCAGAAAACGCGGCGTGGAGAGGGTCAGGTTGCGTTCACGCTCCAGTGCGTTCCGCAGCGCATCCAGCGCCTGCTCGTACCGGCGCTTCTGGTCTTCCTTGTTGCGGATTGCCAGGTCCACCGACTCGCCCCGGTTACGGCGCTCATAGAGCCGGATCAGGTCGCCATCCAGTCTGACGATGAGCTCCTCCAGCGACGTCAACCCATACTTTTCCTTGATCGTCGCCTGACGTTTGCGTTCTTCCAGCAACGCAGCGCGATAGGCTTCCAATTCGCGGAACAGCACGCCATGAGCATCGTGTTGCAACGCATCGAGCGAGGGGAATGCGCTGTCGGGCGGTCCGCCGTGCTGCAGGTCCCACAGCAGCGTCGGGTTGACCGGCTGGATCGTTCCGCGTTGCCGATCGGCGAACAGCGCGAACAGTCGCGTTCCGGCGATCTCACCCTTGCCATCGCGGATTTCCCCCTCGTAGAAGAGCAACGTTCCGTCCATGCCGCCGTCAGGGTCGGTGAACAGCGCGCCTTCCTGTAGCGCCGCACTCAGCGACCGCTCGACCCATACCATCGCCGCCTCGAAGAGCGGATGACCGAAGGTGACCAGTTCTGCCTGTGCATCGCGCATGGCGACGGTTTTATCGAACGTGATGCGCGGGTAGCGGCGGGATAACACGCCAAACCGTTTTTTGAAGTCGTCTTCGTCGGCGATCTGGCGCAGCGGCGCCGGCACGCTCTCCAGCGCAAGGAACGGACCAGACTTCCCGCTGATCTCCCTGAGTTTCCCCTGCGACGTCTCGATGACCTGGCGGAAGAACGCTTCGGTATATTCGGGGATCAGGCGTTGCTCGCGCGCCTTTGCCGCCATCTCGCGGATGCGGGTGTAATCGATGAAGCGGGTCGCCAGGCTTTCGCCGAGTTGATTGCGAATGCGGTCGAGGTATGCCGGGTCTACCCGAATATCGATCTCGCGCAGGATGTCATCAATGTTGCGCGCGCCGGCTGCCGCTTCCAGAAGCAGTTGCCCCAGGTCTCTCCCCTGGATCAGATCGCCCAGCACATCGAAGACCTTATCACTGCCGAGCGCCTGGCGGATCTCCTCAAGTTTGCGAAACACCGCCTGCCACACCCGCCCCTCGCGCGTATCGGTCGCCACCAGGTTGAACACGAAGACTTCGCGTGTCTGACCATAGCGGTGAATGCGCCCCATGCGCTGTTCCAGGCGGTTGGGATTCCAGGGAATATCGTAGTTGATCATCAGGTGACAGAACTGGAGATTGATCCCTTCGCCAGCTGCCTCGGTCGCCACCATGATCTGCGCCTCATTCTTGAAGGTTTTCTCAGCCTGAATGCGCTCCTCCAGACCCATCCCGCCGTGGATGGTGCAGACGGAGTAGCCCCAGAGCCGCACGTTTTTCTCCAGGTGCTCCAGCGTATCGCGCGATTCGGTGAAGATCAGGATTTTCTCGCCCGGATGATCGCGGTTCAACCGTTCCAGCGCAGTGCGCAGATGGCGCAGTTTCGCTTCAATTGGCGGCGCAGCGTTCACAATGGCGCGCGCCTGAGCGATGAGCGCATCCAGCCTGGCTACCTCCTGCTCCAGTTCGCGCCGGTTTTCCGCCACGCTTAGCGTTTCCCATGCCTCCTCCCGTCGCCAGCGTTCCTCCTCGCTCAGGTCGTCCAGCTCATCGACATCGTAGCTTTCGTCGGCGGTGCGCTGGCGCTGCGGCGCGCCCTGGAGCAGTTCCTCCAGCCGATGCTTGCGCCGTTCAAGCGAGCGCAACAGCGCATACGTGCTGGACGCCAGCCGACGTTGCAGAATGACCAGCGCAAAGGCGACGTTGCGGCGTTTCTCACTGGTGAGCGCTTTATTGTACTGCTCGTTCACATAGCGCGACAGGTCGTTGTACAACTGCTTTTCGCTTTCGCTCTCCACCCCCAGGTTAAACTCGATCGTCGCCACATGGCGTGGCAAAAAGAGCGGCTTGCCGTCAAAATCGCGCAAATCTTCCTTTACCCGTCGGATGAACAGCGGATTGTCGTGCTGACGGATCGACTCGGCCAGCATCTCGGATGTGGCAAAGAATCCCGGTTCAAGCAGATCGAGAAACAGGCGGAAGTTCTCCGGGTCGCCGCGGTGTGGCGTCGCGGTCAGAAACAGCAGGTGCGTGCAGATCTCCGAGAGGCGCTCACCCAGGCGATAGCGGTCGGTCTTGCTCAGATTGTCGCCGTAGCGATACGCTGCCATCTTGTGCGCCTCATCGACGATGATCAGATCGTACTGCACTGCCGAAAGACTGGCCAGAACCTCTTCCTGCTTGGCAAAGTCGATGGATGTGATCACCTGCGATTCGCGCACCCAGACATTCTGACCGTAGAACGCGCCCAGGGTGGCGCGATCCACGACGACGAAATCCTCCTCGAAGCGATCCTTCAGTTCACGTCGCCACTGGTCTTTGAGGTGTCCGGGGGCGACGATCAGGATGCGAGTCGCCAGATGGCGCAGTTTCAATTCCTTAATGATCAGCCCGGCCATAATCGTCTTGCCGGCGCCCGGATCGTCGGCGATCAGGAAACGAATACGCGGCAGTTTGAGCACATGCCCATAGACGGCTTCGATCTGATGCGGCAGCGGGTCTACCTTGGAGGTGTGCATCGCCAGCAGCGGGTCGTAGAGCGATGCCAGGCGATAGCGACAGGCTTCAATCGCCAGAAAGAAGTGACGGGGATCGGCGCCGAAATGGGATGCACTCCGTTCCGATGCAATGGCGCTCAGTTCGGCGCGGCTCAGCCACTGGTCGATATACTGGCGCGAGCGCACCGTTGCGCCGACGATGCGCACATAGTCGCCCATATCTTCGACCATAACGACCTGGATCGGCTCGGGCCAGAGCGAGCCTTGAAGAATACTGCCGCGAGTGATGGGCAACGGATCCACATGCGCCTCCTGTGGGTTGCAGGATTGCAGGTGATACGTATTATAGGGTATTGACTGCGGTCGGGGAGAGAGGTCGGGTTGATAGTCTTTGAGTTCCGCCATAGCCCGTGCAGGCGCTTCGCCTCGCAGAGCTTGAGAGGTTCCACCCTGACGGCGCTCGCCAGCCCGCGCAGGCAGGCTTCGCCCTGGGTAGCCGAAGGCGAATGGTCTTTGAATACATGATCCGCTCTAGCCTGCACAGGCGGGCATTGCCTTGCATAGCCTGACGGCAAAAGGCGTATGCCGGATTATATAGCAGTTCTCACAAGGGTTGAACCTCGTGGACGAGGTTGAACACTCCTCAGACAACCGCAATCACCATTCTCCCTGACGGGAGAAGGGAGTTGGGGGGTGAGGGGCAAAGACGCACCGCAGAGGAACTACCGCAGAGACGCGTCGGCTGGCGCCGATGGCGCGACATTCGGCAGGCTGAAGCGCATAATCCGCACGTTCCCGCGATCCACAACCAGCACCGAGCCGTCCGGTGCGAATGTCACGCCGCACGGTAGATTGACCGAAGCGGCATCGCTGCCAGCCCCGCCCCAGGAGATCAACCCTGCACCGCTGTCGTCGGTCAGCAGCAAGGTATTGCGCGCTGGCACGCTGACCAGCACGCGCCCGCCCTGCGCTGCGATGAACGGATCATCGTAGGTTTGCGGTTGCCAGCCGGGCACCCGCCAGATGGCGTAGGGCAGCGGGCTAACCTGTCCGTTGTCGGCGCGCGCAAATGCCTGCACCCGGCTGTTCCAGGTGTCGGCGACGAAGACCGTGCCGTTCTCATCGACGGCAACGCTGGTCGGTTCGTTGAACTGCCCGGATGCGCTACCGCTGTACCCCCACTGATACCGGTAGTTGCCCTCAGTGTCGGTGACCACGATCCGTTTGTTGCCGGTATCGGCGATATACACGTTCCCGTCGGCGTCGACGGCTACGCCGCGCGGACCGAACAGGTCGAGTGGTCGGGCGAGGTTCGCGTCCTGCGTGCCGCCGGTCGGCGAAGCGCGACGTCCATCACCGAAATCGTCACGCCCGACTCCCCAGCTGGCAAGGAAGGTACCCTGCGGATCGAGTTTGACAATGCGCGCGTTCCAGGTATCGGCAACGTAGATGTTTCCCTGAGCGTCAACGGCGACGCCGCGCGGCTCGTAGAATTGACCGTCACCGCTGCCGAAACTGCCGATAGTGCGGATCGGCGTGCCGGATGGATCGAACACGATCAGGCGATGGTTGGCGCTGTCTGAGACAATGATATTCCCCTGCGGATCGACAGCAATGCCACGTGGTTGCACCAGTTGCCCCGGCGCGTTCCCAAACTCGCCGAAGATGTCGGTCGCCAACAATTTGATGATGCCGCCAGTGGTAGCCACAGCTGGCGCATCGCCAACTCGCGCCAGGTCGCGGCGCACCCACACCGACATCTCGCGCCCATCGAGACGCAGCGGTTGCGGCAGGTCGCGGTACAGCAGGTAGCGCCGTGTATTCTCCCAGTGTGAACTGTCGAAAACCCAAAGTAGCGGCGCCCATACTGGCGGCACGTCCTGCGGTTGCAGCGTCGGGCATGCTTTACTTACATCCCCCAGGCTGCCCGGATAGGCGAAGTAGAAACGCTTATAGCCGGGACTCTGCGGATCACACTTGTTTCCTTCCGGGAACCACCAGTTCAGTTTGGTATCGTACAGACGCACATAGTCGTTTTCCAGCGCCTGTCGCGCCGTTTCGTTCAGGCTGACCCGCGACACCATTACCACCGGCGCCAGAATGCGTTCCCCTATGCCCTGCGGCGGATCGACCAGGAATGTTTCCGGAGTCGCAGTACGGAAGGCGTCCGAATTGCGCAGTTCGATCCGTTTGAAATCGCGCAGATACCACTGGTAGGGCCAGGCGAGACTCCCTTCCCCGTCCTGCGCAGGGTCGCCGGCATCCATAATGATCGGCATCGAGAGTCCGCCGGTCGGGTCGTTCACACTCCTGACATTGCGCGTCTGACTGATTGCCAGGTCGCGGATCTGCGCAACGATCAACGGAACGTCGGGCGTACTCTGGGTATAGATCAGCGGTTCGACTGGCGTATCGGGATGGTCGTACACTACCAGCCATGTGGCGCGCAGGGTATAGGCGCCCACGAGCGCCGCAACGGTGAGCGCCCCCAGCGCCAGGGTTGCGCGCGTGCCGATCCAATGCGCAACCACGACGATCAGGTAGATCAATCCGCCGCTCAGTCCGAGCAGCAGGATGCCCTGCAACAGGTTCGCCAGCCCTTGCTGGCCAGCGCTTATCCGACCAAA
>JAGHYV010000145.1 GCA_017743475.1 Roseiflexus sp.
GCAGGGAGGGGGCCGGGGTGTGGGGTCTATCACGCTCACCTCTACGGCAGGCGCAAGGAGAAGTACGACTGGCTCGATGCGCACACACTCACTGATACGCCTTGGCAGCCCCTCGCCCCTGCCTCCCCCTTCTACTTCTTTACCCCGCGCCAGACGCAAAATCTGGCAGCCTACCAGTCCTGGCCCTCGGTAGCCGAGATGTTCCCCGTCAACAGCGTTGGCATCGTCACGGCACGGGATGGATTTGCCATCACCTTCGATAAGACCGAACCGCAAAACCGCGTCCTGCAATTCCAAAACACCCACGGCTTGCCCGATGATATGTTGGCGCAAGCCTACAACCTGAAAGACAAGCCCAGCTGGTCACTGGCCGCCGCCCGCAAGAAAGTTCAGGCTGATGCAGATGCGCTCAAGAAAATCCATCCCATCCTGTACCGCCCGTTCGATGTGCGCTTCATTTTCTACCACGAAGCCGTCATCGAGCGCCCCCGCCTCGAAGTTATGCGCCACATGCTGGCTGGGGAAAATCTGGCGCTGATATTGCCAAAGCGGGTAGAACATACAGGCACGTGGCAACATGCGTTTGTAACACATCACATTGTCGAACATGTGGCTGTTTCGCTCAAGACGATTGATTATTGCTTCCCCCTCTACATCTACCCATCAATTTCATCGCCGAACATGTTCCACCAGTCGCGGCAGCCCAACCTGGCTGATGGACTGCTGCCCAAACTGAGCGCAGCCTATGGGTTCACTCCCTCACCGGAAGAGGTGCTGGCGTATATCTACGCCATCCTTTACAGCCCTACTTACCGTGAGACATATGCCCAGGAATTGCGCATCGACTTCCCACGTATTCCCTTTGCAGCAGATGGCGACATCTTTCGACAGATGGCTAACCTAGGGCGTCAACTGATTGACCTGTACCTGTTGCGCGATCTGTCCAACACCGCTGGCGTCAAATACCAGGGGCAGGGCAGCGACCGCATCGAAAATGTGCGCTACGACCCATCCAGCGGGCGGGTATCCATTAACGCCGACAAATACTTTGAGGGCATCACGCCAGAGATGTGGGAATACCGGATTGGCGGCTACCAGGTGCTGGAAAAGTACCTGAAAGACCGCAAAGGACGCCAGATGGACGACCCGGTGCGTTACATTCGCATCGCTGCTGCTCTTGCCCGCACGCTAGATATTCAGAAGAGCATTGATACGATCTATCTCAACTGTTCTGGTATATGCCTATGAGCATTCCACTCTCCCCATCACATCCCGGTCGCATACGAGCCTGGGTTCTCGCTGCTCGCCCACAGACCCTGCCAGCAGCGATCACTCCGGTGATCGTTGGATCGGCAGCGGCGCTGACAAGCGGCAGTTTTCGCTGGGGACCCTTCATCGCTGCGCTGATCGCGGCGCTCCTGATTCAGATAGGGACGAACCTGGCGAATGATTACTTTGACTTTCGCAAGGGTGCGGATACGGAAGAACGTTTGGGTCCGACGCGGGTGACGCAGGCGGGTCTCCTGGCACCGGAAACAGTGCGGAACGGTATGATCGCAACGTTTGGCGCAGCAGCGCTTATCGGCATCTACCTGATTGTCGTCGGCGGTTGGCCCATTCTGGTAATCGGCGTCCTGTCGATTGCAGCCGGGGTGCTCTACACCGGGGGACCCTGGCCCCTCGGCTACCATGGGCTAGGTGATCTGTTCACCTTCATTTTCTTCGGGATTATCGCAGTGACTGCAACCGCCTACCTGCATGCTGGTACAGTTCCGCCGCTGGCGTGGGCGGCGTCGGTGCCGGTTGCGATGCTGGTAACAGCGATCATCGTAGTGAACAATCTGCGCGATATTGCCACTGATCGCAAAGCAGGCAAACGCACACTGGCAGTCATGATTGGGGCGCGGGCAACGCGCGCGGAGTATGCACTGCTCGTCGTTGGGGCATTCCTGGCGCCACTGCTTCTCTGGCTCGGCGGTTTGACCGGACCATGGGTGTTGCTGGCGTGGCTTGCAGCACCGCTAGCGATTGCACCGTTGCGCACCATGCTCACAGCTGAAGGGCGGGCGTTGAATCCAGCGCTCAAAGGAACTGCCCGACTTCACCTGGTCTTCGGTCTGCTGCTGGCGCTGGGGATGGTTGTATGACTTGAACATTCGAACGTTACAACGTTGAACGTTCGAACGTTACAACGTTGAACGTTCAACGTTCCAACCTTACCTTCCTTTAACCTTCCAACCTTTACCCTTTCTTTTCGCCGCCCATCAATCCACCAAGACCTTTGATGACCGACTCGGCGGCCCCTGCCACACCGCTCACATCGGCAGAAAGCACCGCATCGACCTGACCGGCGACCGGCGCTGGCAGTTTCTCTTTCAGAAAGTCGGCCACTGCTCTGACCGCCGTTTGCGCCTGCACTTCGGAAATACCTGCCTTCTCCGCAACAATTTGCACCAGTGTCGCCATGTCTGTGCTCCTCTCTTCGTATTCACACTATAAGGGGGTCGCAGAGATATGGTACCATAGTTTCACTCAGAGTGTCGTTGCAGGCGCAGCGAGAACTTCGCACGCTGTCTAATACGCAATTACAGGAGATTCGCAGTGGAACACATCCACATCCTCACCGACGCTGCCCCAGTACCGCATGGCGCTTACGATCAGGCGATCCGCATCGGCAATATGGTGATCACGTCCAGTTATGTGGGATTGCACCCTAGTCACGCGGGCATTATTGCTGGCGGCTTTGAAACAGAGTTTCGCCAGGCGATGCACAATATTATCGTGGTGCTTGCGGCTGCGGGCTGCACATTGTGCGACGTGGTGCGCGTGAATGTGTCGTTGACCGACATCCAGAAGTATACCGAGATGGATCGACTCTACCGTGAGTACTTTCACCCGCCCTACCCGACGCGCCGCACGATTGGGGTCAAAGAATTAATCGGCGGCGCGCAGGTGGAGATCGACGTGATCGCTATTGTGCGCGAAAATGGCAGTCACTCCCAGTAGTCGTACTCAATGCCAAGCGCCGTCGCGCGCGCCACGTCGGCGCCGTACAACCGGCGCACCACATGCAGCGCAACATCGATGCCAGCGCTGACCCCGGCGGCGGTAATGATCTCGCCGGTATCGACCCAACGCTCATCTTCGACGATTTCGACATCGGGGAAACGTTCTCGCATCTCGTTAATGCGTTCCCAGTGCGTCGTCGCCGGGCGACCGCTAAGCAACCCGGCCTGCGCCAGTAGAAAACTGCCGGTGCAGACGCTCACCGTCAGTTCGGCTTCCTGCGCACGGGTGCGTATCCATTCAACCAGTTTACCCCGCTCCAGTGCCGGGTGCACCCCCGCTCCCCCTGGAATGACCAGCACATCAACCGGCGGACATCCGTCAATCGACTGTTCCGGTTGAACGACCAGCCCGTTCCGGCATCGCACTGGCGCCGGCGACTCGGCAACCGCAAAAACATCCATCAACCGCTCGTGATCACCGGTCAGGTTGCGCACCGAACTGAACACCTCGAACGGACCAGCAAAATCGAGCAACTCAACGTCGTCGAAGATCAGGATTGCAACCGTGCGTTTCCGTGGCGTCATCGACATCTCCTTTCTTCTAGACGAACGGATGAGCACCTTTTATTGTACCCGATTTTGCAGGCATCCGATTGTCCGGTAGTTCACGGAGAATGATGAGACGGCAGTTGAAGATAATGTGCGCCGATAATCTGCCATCCGCGTTGCTTGCCAAAGTGGAGCGTCAGGATCAGTTCATGCGTCTCTCCGGATCGTGAGAGTGAAACAGGAATACGGCGTGTACTCCCTTCGGGAATCGATTTGAGCCATGGTTCCTGCCGATATGGTCCAATACCCCCCCAGACCCCCGGTTGGCGAAGGGCACCAGGGGGCCAGTGACGCAGCACCTCACCAACCTGCTGGTGCGCTGAAGGCGCACTGTGGTCGACAAATCGCATGACACCGGCAAGATCGTGACGGTCGAGTGCAAAAAGCGTCTGCCGGGCAACATACTCCGGTGGTTGATGAATTATCCCGGCGCTACGCAGCACGAAGGGCACGTCGCGTTCCCAGAGACGACGCACCTGGGTTGTCACAAGGGTGTGCAGCGACGGTTCTCCAGTCGTCGCGCCCGGCGCCGCGACGGGCCATAGAACGATCAACCCCATGAGCAGACTGACACCCAACCGCCGCCTGCAGAACGATAGCGGGCGCTTTGATCGTATCAGTGCGCACAATCCCTGATTCATAGCACGACTCTTTCTGACAGCAACGCATCGAGAACTGCGTTGAACGGGACGTCTATCGAGAAACCTGTCGCATGGGCTGGATGTATCGTTATCAACAGCACTACTGCATTCGCCTCGCGTGACGTACTGCGCCGTTGTTACAAGCAATCCAGCAAGAGCCAGACACCAATAAAGCCTGCGAACACGGGTGCAGCCGTGTGGACGGGCATTGCAACTGCACGCAGCGATGTGACCCATCACGGGAGCGAGGGAATCGTGTCCTCAACTGCCCTACGAGAGCAGGACGCCCTCGCTCCGGGGTAACCAGCGCGGATGGTGAGCGAACACTGGTGGAACGTGCAGCGTGTTCTACCATATTCGATATGAAATACCTCACGAGAGGTGCAGGTGGAGCGTTCGTTTCGGGCATATACAACATGACAGGATGTATTCTCCTGCCGCAGCAGAAAAGCGCATGCCGCTTTCCGCGATCCACACTGCGCATCGTCGCTGATGACCATGGATGCAGGACGTGTGAGATGCGGAGATCTCACACGTCGTTCCTCCTCGCGTCAGGTGTGCATGATCCCTACGGTCGCTGCAGGGTGTGCAGGTATGCCAGCAGATTCGCCATGTCTTCGTCGCTTATTTCGTGGGGCGACATCACGCCGATCTGCCCCTGACCGCCGCTGCGGATCCACGCCGCGATATTCTCCTCGGTGCGTGGCTGACCATTTGGCAGTTTCCCGCCGTAATTGACCCCTTCAGGATAGACCGGACCTGCGGTTGTCATTACACCGGCAAGCCCTGGTCCCACCAGTTTATCGACGCCGGTCGAGTGGCATGCCAGGCATCCCCCTTGGTTCTCATAGTAGAGCCTGCCCTTTTCGGGGTCGCCGTTGGCTGAGATTGTGCGTGCCAGCGGTTCGACTGCCGCACTCGGTGCAGGTCCGCTCTGCCCGCCGCATGCGGACAGCGCTAGTACCAGAGCCATGAGGCAGGTAAATATGATTGTATGTGTGCGATTCACGGCCTTCCTCCAGATTCAGATGTAACAGTAGATAGACCCAGGAAACAAATCGATAGCAGTATGATACGCTAGCTCTTCATCCCTATAGGTTCGATTGCCAGCACATCATGCACTGCGAGGAGGAGGAGTTGGAGGAGGCGCCAGGAGATGGGTGTAGGTATGATGAACGGGTATTAGCCAGCCAACTGCCATCAGGAGTACAGTCAGCAAAATCGGGAACGTCACGATTGCCACGTGGACAACTGGCGGAAGCGTCGAGGCTGGCGGTAGCGATGGGTGTGCATCGGTAACGTGTTCGAATGCGCAGACAAAGAGTGACTCCTGCCACATCGGCGAGCGCATAACGATCAGGGGTGCGATGTGGCAATGAATAATGCAACAGAGCGGAGCGTGCAGTGCAATACTCCAGATCAGCAGCAGCGCTGGAAGGTGTCGCGCGGCTCTGCGTGTGGCATGCATTACTGCCTGAACAATCGACCCTGCCTGTCCGGGCAGACCCTTCAACTGTGCATCAGTCACTAACATGTGCGATTTATCACAAAGATCAGCAGGTGTATAGTAGCACATCTCTGCTGCGTGTGCAACTCCCAAGACGTTAACGCATTTTCACCCTGCGTGAATGCGTTGTCTTGATCGCCCTGCAATTCGCGTTTTTGTCTGTCGATCAACAATTGAAAATTGGCGGTTACATCATCGGCGTTGATGCGCCGTACCTGCACCTGTCAGACCTCCGCGATGCCGATCACCTGATCGTGAACAACATATGTCCCTCGACCGTCAGGCTCAGCGATAACCGATGTTTCGCCAAGCCAATGTCCCGGTCTCGCGCATCCGGATGAATGTCAATGGGGTCTCTGTGGTGGCAGGATGTTCGCTTACGGAAAATGTCAGCAGCATCAACACGCCAGACAGCGCCAGTGCCCGCCATGGTCTCCAGCCGGAAAGCAATAGCATAATCAGCGTCAGGATCGCGCGGGCGACAAGCGCCTGTCCCAGGCGTGTATTGCGCGCAGCAGCAACCAGTGCATCCGCAGTGATACGCCTGGCAATTGCAAGCGTGTGCGCTGCGAAGAACGCCAGCGTTGCGATAAACAGCGTTAGTAACGAACTAACAACCGACAGCTATGACTGCGCCGATCAACATTACGCTGCGCAACACTGCCAGCGCCGCGTCTGGCAGTGGATCAGACGAGCGCGAAGACGCTGGTTGATCAACGCTATGCATTGCTTCAGCTGGAAGCGCAGCTGGCGGCAGAGAAGGAACGAACAACGAAGGTTCCGCCAGTGGTGCGCCAGCGATACCGAAGGCAACATACGCGGCTGCAAAAAGGGTATTTCACCGCAGAGATGCAGCGTTCGCAGAGGCGGCTTCCGTATCGCGTCACTATCGCGTCACGCACGCGTATGCTTTGCTGTGCATGCATGTGGTTGACTCTCTGTGCGCTCGGTGTCTCAGCAGTGCGTTTTTGCAGCGAAGTCGACAATTATAGACTTCATCAAGGTTTAGTGGCATACTATTTTCATAAGAACTAAAATGGAGGGAAACACGATGTGCAAATATCGGTCCATTATTGAAAATCTGGCGAAATTGCGTTCTATGACCGGACTGACCGCTGATGAGTTTCACGCGCCGGTTCCGATCTTCCACACCGCATTTTGAAGCGTATATGAAACGCCACGCCATTGACGGTCGCGTATGATACTGCTTCCGCTACGTCTCCTACGCAAACTCGCCGCTTCCGACGACAGAAGATACATCGCTCTTTATTTTGACCTACCTGAAACAAAATCCGACACAAGTGATGACATGAGCCAGTCGAACGTGAGTAAATGGGTGCATCTTTTGCGCGGAGCGCTTAATTATGTGCTTTCGCCGCACAAT
>JAGHYV010000146.1 GCA_017743475.1 Roseiflexus sp.
GCGTAGACTGTGCCGGTGATCGCCCCTGGTGGACCGACAGCGTGCCACTGACTGCCGTCCCAGCGAGCGATAGCGTTTGCGCCTGGTACACCTCCGGCATTGGTGAAGTTACCGCCAATGTAGACGTTGCCGCCGCTGACGGCAATGGCGTAGACTGTGCCGGTGATCGCCCCTGGTGGACCGACAGCGTGCCACTGACTGCCGTCCCAGCGAGCGATAGCGTTTGCGCCTGGTACACCTCCGGCATTGGTGAAGTTACCGCCAATGTAGACGTTGCCGCCGCTGACGGCAATGGCGTAGACTGTGCCGGTGATCGCCCCTGGCGGACCGACAGCGTGCCACTGGCTGCCGTCCCAGCGGGCAAGGCTATTCGCGCCGCTGACGCCGCCGATCCTGGTGAAGGCGCCGCCGACATAGACATCTGTTCCACTGACGGCGATAGAGGATATAACGATCTCATCTCCAACAGGGCGCCACCGGGCGCCATCCCAGCGTGCAAGATGGTTTGTGCCAGGCATGCCTCCGGCGCCGGGAAAGTCTCCGCCAACATACACGCCTGTTCCACGGACGACGAGTGCACGAACATTGCCGTCAACTCCTGTGCCAATGGCGTGCCACCGACTGCCATCCCATCGGGCGATGCGGTCGGCGCTGCTAGCGCCCCCAGCGTCCGTAAACGCGCCGCCGACGTAGAGATTGCCGCCGCTAATGGCGATGGCGTTGACTGTGCCGCTGATCCCGAATGTGCTATCGAGGAGATCGGTCCACGTGACGCTGGTTGTACCGCTTAGAATGGCGCAGGCAACATAATCGGCGCCGCTGACGCCCCCGGCGTCGGTGAAGTCGCCGCCGACGTAGATATGCGTGCCACTGATAGCGATGGTGTTGACCGTAGTGTTGACCGTGCTGCTGATCCCGAACGTGCCGCTGAGCAGTCCGCTCCACTGCGTACCATTCCAGCGGGCGACATAGTCCGCGCCCGGCACGCCCCCGGCGTCGGTGAAGTCGCCGCCAACGTAGACGTGCGTGCCGCTGATGGCGATGGTGTTGACCGTGCCGCTGATCCCGAACGTGCCGCTGAGCAGTCCGCTCCACTGCGTACCATTCCAGCGAGCGACATAGTTTGCGCCCGACACGCCTCCGGCGTTGGTGAACTGACCGCCGACATAGACATCCGTGCCGCTCACGGCGATGGCATTAACCGGCCCGTTGATCGCCCCTGGCGTGCCAACGGCATGCCACCGGCGACCGTCCCAGCGGGCGAGGTAGTCGGCGCCGTCAACCCCGCCGACATTGGTGAAATTGCCGCCAATGTACACGTCGCTGCCGCTGACAGCGATGGCAGAGACCGGTCCGTTGATTGCGCTGACGGAAGGCGCTCTGAGCGACAGCCACTGTTCGCCATCCCATCGGGCGACGTAGTCCGCATGGTCTACGCCATTCGCATTGGTGAATTCGCCGCCGACATAAACATGGTCGGCGCCGTCGATGACGTCAATGCTAATGGCGAGGACCCAATTGTTCATCGCCTGTACTGAGCCGACAGCCCTCCATTGATTGCCGTCCCAGCGAGCCAGGTAACTGGCACCGCTGCCACCCGCATTGGTGAAGCCACCGCCAGCATAGACATTGCTGCCGCTTACAGCGATGGCGTAGACCGGACCATTGATCGCGCCAGGCGAACCGACCGTGAGCCATCGACTGCCATCCCAGCGTGCAAGATTATTGGCACCGGTCACGCCACCCGCATTGGTGAACTGACCGCCGACGTAGACATTCGGTCCGCTGATGGCGATGGATGCGACGAATCCGTTATTGATGCCGCTGCTAGTGGCGCCGCCGACGGGATGCCACCGACTCCCATCCCAACGAGCAAGGCTGTCCGTGCCGCTGACCCCCCCAACGTTGAAGAAAGCTCCACCAATGTAGACATTCGTTCCGCTAATGGCGATGGAGGCGACAATGCCATTGGTTCCGCCGCCAACGGCGTGCCACTGACTGCCATCCCAGCGGGCGAGGTTATTCGCACCGCTCACTCCTCCAGCTTTAGTGAAGAAGCCACCAATATACACATCACTGCTGCTGACGGCGATAGTGTTGACCGTACCAGTAATCGCGTTCGTTCCACCGACGGCGTGCCATCGACTTCCGTCCCAGCGGGCAAGGTTGTTCGCGCCGCTCACTCCTCCAGCATTGGTGAAGATGCCACCGACATAGACATCGTTACCGCTGACGACGATGGCATTGATCGTGCCAGTAATCGCATTCGTTCCGCCGACAGCATGCCATTGACTTCCGTCCCAGCGGGCGAGATTATTCGCACCGCTAATGCCGCCAGCATCGGTGAATCTTCCGCCGACATAAACATTTGTGCCACTAATGGCAATGGCATAGATAGGACCGTTCAATCCTGGTAGACCTGTCCCTAGGTTCTGCCAGCCACCGCTCTGACTTTGCGGGATGACGACCGGTTCTTCGCTCGGGTTGAGCGTCATGTTCCTGCCGATAAGGTCGAGGCGACTGTGGGCGTGTCCATCTACGCCCAGCCTGCTGTCGGGCGTGAGCGAGTCATCTGCCGGTACGTCCGGGGTTGGCTCAGGCGCTGGCAGATCAGTGATCGCGGTGATTGGCGCAGCTACATCAATGTTGAGAGCGCCAGCAATCATGAAGCAGATAATAAGTAGCGGACGGATGACAATCATCGTGTTTCTCCCCATCAGCAACAAACGAACCAGAGCCAACCAGTGTCGCGCCGTGATGTCAGGCGCCCGGTTCGCTGCTCGGCGTATTGGTAGCGCGCAACTGATAGGGGAGCGTGGAACTGCCAGAATGTGGGCGGACAACGTGGCAGCGAGAGAAGCAGTGCTGCCTGCTGTTGATTGTCGGGATGCCTGGTATGCGAGAGATAGTTGCAGGGAGCATATCAGCAATCTAGAAGGCGAATATGACGATAGCTGACTTGAGTATACAGTCCATCAACGCGGATTGCAATGCGCCTTTTATCCCGACAGGAGATAGTACCTTATTGTTGAAAACTGAGAGCCAGGAATCAAGAACTAAGAACTGGGAACCGAGAACCGGGAACCAGCGTTTGAGGACGCGATAGAGTATCTGCCTCTGCGAACGCTGCGCCTCTGTGGTGACATGCCCTTTTTGCGGCGGACTCAATTTTCAGAAATTCGTCAGGACAGCGCCTTAGGCAGGCGCATGGTGAGCACATTTAATCCGGTACTCGCCTCGTGCCGTGGGGCTAGTGGAGGTTGAGAACTTAATCCGTATGCACCTCTTGCCATGGGACTAAAGCCCTCGGCTATCCCCAAGGCGAAGCCCACCTGCGCGGGCTATGGCGAATTATGTATTCTAAGACCATTAGCCCGCACGAGCAGGGTCAATCCCCATGACAGACGACGTCAGATCCAATCCCTCTTATAAACCCAGGCTCTACTGGGCAAAGCCCGCTGCACAACGTGGGACGGCATAGGATAGAACGAATGTTCAATGTTTCAACGTTGAACGTGCAACGTTAAGTGTGCAACCTTCAACGCCTCACCGCCTCATACGCTTCGATCAGCATGCGCTCGGTCGTTTCCCAGCCGACACATGCATCGGTAACCGACACACCATAGCGCAATTGCGTGTGATCAGTGGCAATGGGTTGCTTTCCTTCGTACAGATTGCTCTCGACCATCATGCCGATCACGGAGTCGCTCCTGGCAATACGGTCGCGCAGCACATCACGCCACACCTGTGGTTGACGTCGGTAGTCGCCGCCAGCGTTGGCATGGCTGCAATCGATCATGATTGCAGGTGACAGACCGGCAGCTCTCATTGCCTGTTCAGTTCGAGCAATAGTTTCGGCATCATAGTTCGGTCCGGCGCTGCTGCCACGCAGAATGATCATCCCATCCGGATTGCCGGTCGTGCGCACGACGCAACTGCGCCCATCCTGATCGATGCCGAGGAAGGAATGCGCCTGGCGCGCTGCCAAAAAAGCGTTGATCGCCACCTGCACATTGCCATCGGTGCTGTTCTTGTAGCCGACCGGCATCGAGAGACCGCTGGCGAGTGCGCGATGGGTCTGCGATTCGACAGTGCGCGCGCCAATCGCGGTCATACTGATCAGGTCGGTGATATACTGCGGGCTGATCGGGTCAAGCATTTCAGTGGCAGTGGGCAGTCCCATAGTGTTAATGTGCAGCAGCAATTCGCGCGCGCGGCGCAATCCTTCGTTCATGTCGAACGAACCGTCGAGGTGCGGGTCGTTGATCAACCCGCGCCACCCAACCGTCGTGCGCGGTTTTTCGAAGTAGGCGCGCATCACAATGACGATCCGGTCGCGCATTTCGATCGCCAGGCGCAACAGACGACGGGCGTAGTCGAGAGCGGCGTCGGTGTCGTGGATCGAGCAGGGACCGACGACCACCAGCAGGCGCCGGTCTTCGCGCTGCATGATGCGCTTGATCGCCTCGCGCGTTTCGTAGACGGTCTGAGCGGCAGCTTCGGTGATCGGGTAACGCTCACGCAGAACGCGCGGCGGCGTTAGCGGTTCAAAGGCAAGAACGTGCAGGTTATCGACGGGTCGCACGTGAATGTACTCCTTGCTATTGTTGATATTTTGTGTCTTCGGGCTCTGGGAAGGGACCAAACTCGTCGTAACGTTCCCACAATGAGAGTTTCGCATCATCAGCGACTCTGGATGTTGCTGTCGTAAGCAACATCTGACGCGCTGTAGCAGCTGGCATACTCTCCTGATCGACCGCATCGGCGCGGTAGCGCGCCATCACATCGCCATACATGTCGGCGAGTTTGAGGTACGCCATCGCGCGCACGATACCGGCGTTCAGCGCGCGGTCGTTGCCTGCCATCAGTCGCTGGTGCAATCCGGCAACCACTGGCTCGCGCACGTCCTCATCGATCACTGTTGCATACGCCAGCGCCAGGAGCGCCATATCGTGCTCGATGTCGCTGCGGTTGGGATCATCAACGCACGCCCAGAGCAACGCCACTGCGGAACCACCCAATCTGCCGATCATCTGCGGCATGTCTTGCTGCCAGATATCGCGCGCGTAGCTCAGGTCTGCGAATGCAGCGTCGGTGCTCTTCAGCAACGGTTCGACCATGCGCAGCGGACGTAGTTCGCCAAGCAGGCGCAATGCATGAATCGGTGCATATGCGACTGGCGGCTTTTCATCGAGCAGCGGGATGCTGGTTGCCAGGTCGATCAGCGGATCGACGGCTGCGTCGCCGCTCGCAAGAATCAGATCAACCAGATGCCTGCCGGGTCGCAATCCAGCGTGTTGCAGTTGCCGGACATAGTTGCCGGCAGCGGTTTCGGGACTCATAGGATGCTTCTCCCTGTTCCATCCGCCAATCCTTCATCAGCGGCATCGGTCGCCAGCCAGTCGCACAGTGGGCGAAAGGTTCGGCGGTGGTGCGGCGTGGGACCGTACCGGCGCAACGCCTGTTGATGTCGCGCCGTGCCGTACCCTTTGTTTGACGCGAAGCCATACTGGGGCCAGCAGGTATGCAGTGCGTCCATCAACCGGTCGCGCGTGACTTTGGCGATGATCGACGCTGCCGCGATCGACAGGCAGCGCGCATCGCCCTTGATCAGCGCACGTTGCGGAAGGGGCCAGCCGTCGAGAGTCACCGCGTCGATCAGCAGCGCATCAGCCGGGTGTGGCAGGCGCAACAGTGCGACCTGCATCGCCAAGCGCGTGGCAGGTAGAATGCCATGACTGTCAATAATGTGCGCTGGTGTTGCCCCGACCGCCCACGCGACGGCGAGGCTCGTGATCCGCTCGAACAGGTCTGCGCGCTGCGCTGGCGACAACATTTTCGAGTCGGCGACGCCATCGAGGATGTCTGGTGCATCGATCACCGCATCCGGCAGGATCACAGCTGCAGCAACCACCGGTCCTGCCAGGCAACCGCGACCGGCTTCGTCGAGTCCCGCAATTGCGCGGTATCCTGCGGCGCGTAACGCCTGTTCTTCTTCAACTGTCGGGCAGATGCGGATCATGCTTCCGATACGTACCGATCACGTACTGGACGATACCGCCAGGCGCCTGCACTTCGCTGAATGCCGTTTCCAATCCGGCGCGCTCGAATAGAGCGGCGAAACGTTGCAAGACGATGGAAGCGTCTGACATGGGATTGCGCGGCGACCGTTGCAGCGTGAGGCGATAGGCCACATCAATAAGCCGGGCGTAGGGGGAGTCATCGGCGAAGCGCGCCCAGACCGCAATGGCAACCGTACCGCCAGGACGAAGAACACGCCGGATTTCGACGATCGTCGTTTCGGCAGCGATATAGTCGCTCGGAAAAGTTGCCAGAACCGTATCGAACGAAGCCGAAGCGAACGGAAGCGCACCTGCATCGGCGCGCACAAGGGATGCGGGGAAGCCAGACTGTTGCAGCCGGCGACGGGCCAGGCGGATCATGGAAGGAGAACGGTCGAGACCGACACGTAAGCCTGCATGACACTGTGCCAGCGCCAGTTGCACATACCCTGTGCCACAACCGAGTTCCAGTGTTGCGCCGCGTGCAAACTTCAGCGCCGTCAACGTCCAGTTGCGCCACTGCCCTGCTGATACCAGCGCCGCAACAGTATCGTAGGTCCAGGCAAATTCATGGTAGAAGCGCGCAAATCCCCAACGTATCAGACGAGCGTAGAGCGAACCTGGCACGCCGACTGCCATGGGGAACGTCAACCGTTTCGCAACGTTTACCGTCGCTCCTTGATCCGCGCTGCCTTGCCGGTCAACCCGCGCAGGTAGAACAGCCGCGCGCGTCGCACCTTGCCGCGGCGGACGACCTGGATGCTTTCGACGCGCGGCGCATGGACCAGGAAGGTGCGCTCAACGCCAATTCCGTGCGAGGCGATTCGCCGCACGGTAAAGTTCTGGTTCAACCCGCTGCCGCGCTTCCGAATAACGACCCCTTCGAACTCCTGCACGCGCTCACGGTTGCCTTCAACAACGCGCACACCGACGCGCACCGTGTCGCCAACATCGAACTCGGGTACGTCCTGCTTCATGTAGCGGCGTTCGATCTCTTCTATAATCTGCTGTGACATCGCCATTCACCTTTGTACACACAAAGAGAGCAGGGCGAACC
>JAGHYV010000044.1 GCA_017743475.1 Roseiflexus sp.
TAGTGGAACTGGATTAAGGCGCGTATGGGGTTTGGAGTAGTGATTGCGTAAGTGGGGGATCTGGACTTGATTTGAACTTTCCTGCCAAGAGATGGAACACTAAGAGCCTATTCGAATAACCCGGCGGAACGCAAGGCGATCACGCTACAAGCAAAGCGGTACACCAGTTTTTCGGATAGGCTCTAATGCAAAAAGGGTATTTCTAATGCAAAAAGGGTATTTCACTACAGAGATGAAGCGTTCGCAGAGGCGGCTTCCATAGTGTGTCACACACACGTATGCATCGTCGTGCCTCCATCGTGATTCGTTTTTGTGACTCTCTGTGCGCTCGGCGTCTCAGTGGTGCGTTTTTGCAGCAAAGTCACAGATTGTACCGGCTGCCAATGGCGCCTGCTTCTGGCTGATGTCCTGCTGGCATGTAAAGAATACCATCGCAATCCAGAATCGAGTGGGGCCTTTCTCTATCCTGGTTCAATCGCAATGCTCCTGAGTCGGCTCTATCCGAGATCAAAGTTTCTGATCACGCTCTCATGATGCTAACAGACGCAGAGTTTCAGGCAATTCTTAACGATCCGACAAAGCGGATAGACGGCGATATTGCGTGGCGAAATGACGAAGACCACTCACCGTCTGTTGAGTTCTATGCCAATGTCATCTCGAATGCCGGTTGGCCTCTGGTTGTATGGGGCAGCTTTAATCCGCTCATTCCAGCCGTATCATATGTGCTTATCTATAAAAATGTTGGAAGAGTGTATGGGATGGATATTGGCAAGGATCATCACAATCCACAATGTGATCAAGTGGGTGAAAAGCACAAGCACCGCTGGACTGAGCGTTTTCGGGATAAAGAGGCGTACGTTCCGCACGATATTACTGCACCCGCCCCAGAGCTGGTCTCAGTATGGCAACAGTTCTGTATCGAGGCGAGATTGAAACATAATGGCAAATTACTAGATCCTCCGCCTCACCAGAAAGAATTACCTCTATGATTAACGGCAGTATCTGTCAGAAACTCGCCGAACAACTTCCTCTGCTTTTCGTGTGTGAAGAACGGGGAGAATATGTTCGCATCAGAACACCGTATCTCTACCCCGATGGGGATATCATCGATCTGTTTTGCAAAAAAGAAGGAGATGTGGTCGTTGTCTCAGACCTGGGCGAAACGAGTCGCTGGTTGCGTATGCAAAGCACATCGCCGAAACGCACTCCAAAGCAACGGGCATTCATTGAAGATATTTGCCTGAACCATGGGGTAGAGTTCTATAGAGGCATGCTGATGGCGCGTTGCCGTCCAGATGATGATCTGTCGAACGTCGTCACTCGGGTGGCTCATGCAGCGCTGCGCATGTCGGACCTCTAGTTCCTTTTGCGCACACAGGCAGTCGAGTCGGTAGCGGATGAAGTAGCAGAGTTTCTCATTGAGCAGGAGTTTCGTTTTGACCGTCATGTACCGCATGCGGGACGATCAGGACGCATCTGGAAGGTTGATTTTCATGTGCGAGCAGAGAAACGAAGTTCGCTCGTGTATGTGTTGAGTACTGGTAGTCGATCAGCAGCCGCCCGCGTAGTCAACACTGTCCACATAGCCTTCTATGATCTGCTGTATCTAAGCGCAGGTCCAGAGGCTTTCCAGTTCATTTCTTTGTTCGATGACCGTATTGATATCTGGAACGAACAGGACTTTCGGCTTGCAGAGCAGGTTTCAATCCTCGCACGCTGGTCGCAACCGGAGGAGTTTGCCTTCATTTTGCGGGAAGCTCCCCCGTGGAAGCCAGAACCCTTAACAATGTTCTAACGAACAAGCCTTTACGTACTGCTCATGATCGGTTACAATATATCGTGCAAGGGGATGATTGGTCTCGACAGGGAAGGATGTCTCAGGTTGCAAGCCGAGCCGCCCAGTCTCGTTAAAGGGGCAACGGCATAACTGCCAAGACCAACAAAGTTGTCGCCTTTAAGCCGGCGATGGCTCTGGCTGCCTAAACAAACAGCAGCCCGCTCCCTTGCTCTCACCCCGATGGAGCAAGTCTGAGCGTCAGCAAGTCGGGGTGCTCCCGGCGAATGCCTGCGGCGTCGGGCTAAGGTAAGCAGGATAGCTCAAAGGTCGCTCTGTTCGTCGTGCGACCGCGAGCGACAGTAAACGACGAACTAAGCTTGTAGACGCCTGAGTCTAACTTTTCTGGACGGGGGTTCGACTCCCCCCATCTCCACCAAACAGTAACGCCTGGAGGTTCCTCCAGGCGTTTTGCTTAAGATTCTTTGCTGTTCATCTTTCGACGGAAGTGCAGTCTACCGCTCCCATCTCTTCTTTACTGGCGATTTATGCCTAAAATGTCGTCGAGAAAATCGCTGCCGTTTGATACCGGCATAGTTGGGTCGGCATTACCTCATGATCACTGGCAGAAACGTACCGTTGCTAACTGTAACCCTCGCAAGCAATCGGTTATACCCGGTCGCGGGTTCCCACACCCCCTCATTTGCTAGGCGAATGCTGTATTCGGGGCGCGTGTTCAGTGTTGGCGCCGGATCGGGCAAATTGAGCAATACATCGTAATCGCCAGATGCCAGGCTCATCGGGAGTTGTGCCGTCAGCGTGAGAGTCTTTGTCTCGCCGGGTCCGGGTAGAACCAGGCGAATATCACTCTGGCCGACACGGATACGTGTGACTGCTCCACTGACGGTGTGACGCAGAACGAGTTCGAGATTGCGCGGATTGTATGGACGCGCAAAGCCCTCGTTAGTCATCCGCACAGTGACGGAGAACGGCGCACCAGACATTGCGTTGAACGGAATGATAGCATCGATCAGATGGAAGCGATACCCCAGACGACGTGCAATCTCTGCATAGCATCCCTCGTCCGTCCAGCGCTGAAGAACGCCTGGGTGGTATCCGGAATTGATCGTGCTCCAGCGCATCATTGCCAGTTCGTTTAGCGCATTTGTGCAGCCAATGTAGGGTTGTGCATCTTCGCCATCGCTACAGGTTTCGCCGCCTTGCGGCAGGAAGAGATTGTCTTGTTGAAGAAACCGTTTTTGTCTGGCAATGGTCTCATCATCTGAGGGCCAGTATGTGCCCCGATCATTGCGTGAGGCGAGCAGACAATCGTTATGTGCGCCAAGACGGGCTTTTGGCGTGTTGCGATACGCCTCCTGTGCTGTGAGCGGCGTCTCGTCACCGGTCAACTGCTGTTTATAGCGTGGTGTCCGCACAGCAACTGCGCGCTCTGGAGGCAGTGCTGTGAGTAACCTGTCGACAATTGTGCGCGTATTTGCGTTAACGCCGCTCGGGCCGATCAGGTTGTTGGTCGAATTATGCCACTCGCCCCAGGCGCCAATGAAGCCAGCCTCCATAAATGCAATAACATCGACATTGCGCCGGATTACTGGCGCAAGTTGATCAATGTGCTGCACGACCCGGTCCAGCGGCGCGTCTGGTTCGCCTATGCCGAAGTTGTAGGAGAAGCGCAGGACGATCTTGACGCCTGCCTCGCGCGCTGTAGTAAAATCGTCTTGCAAATAGTCGATGACCGACTGTGGAAGCGGTTGGTTGCGGTACGGTTCGAGCAAATAATAGGTTCGCACTATTGACATTCCTCGACTGCGCGCGCGAATAAGGTCTTCCTTCTTCAGGGGAATGCGTTCACCATTTCGCCAGATGGGGGCGCGCTGGATGTAGAAGCCGCGCTCCGGGTTAGGAAAGTTTGCTGTGCTCGTCTGGTAAGTGATGGTTCGCTGTCCCGTTGCTGCTGCACGATGCTCTGAACACGTAGATACAACGAGCAGTAGTCCGGTGACAATCAGCAACCTCATCATCCACATCCACCAAGTGGGCTGTCCGGCTTGAGCAAGGAAGTAAACCATCGTTATTTATGAGAATATGAACCGGTACTCGCCTATAGCCATAAGGCTAATAGAGATTGCGAACTTAATTCGGTATTCACCTTTTGCCGTGGGTCTGAAGCCCTCAGCCATCCAAGGCGAAGCCCGCGTGCGCGAGCTAGAGCAGATTATTTATTCATTCATAGACCATGAGCCCCCGGCTATGCGGAGCAAAGCTCCCGCCTGTGCGGGCTAGAGCGAAATAATCAAAAACCATCAGATTGGAAAGTAGCCAATATAGAACTTACGCTCTATCCCATCGTAGCACTATGGTGTTTACTGAGACAGGGTTACAGCACGACAATCTGCTCACAGCTCAACTACTGCTCACTCTTCGCTTCGCGTGGCGCTCCGCTGCTCAATGGTGCCACCTCGATCGGAATATCGGTGTCGCGAAGCAGTTGGGTGACAATGTCGCCGCTGATCCAATGCCACCAGGTGCGCGAGCGCGGTTTGCCGACGATAATGCGCTGTACGCCATGATCGTGGGCATAGCGGAGAATCGAGTCAACCACACGGTGACTATCGATGACAGTAACGTGCGCGCCCAGGTCGCGCGCCAGACGCAGGTTGCGCTCTAGTTGCTGCGCGGCGTGCGCCGGGCGTCGGGTGGCAGCTCCCGGCGGTTCGACATGCAGCGCCAGCAATTCCGCGCCAAGTTCCACCCCTACGCGCGCTGCGTACCGGATAACCGCCTGTGATTGCACTTCTTCGCTGATACACACCAGAATGCGTACTGGCGTAGAACGTTGATCGGTCACAGATCACTCACCATGCTTCTTCAAAATGCAAACTGCACTGCCTGATTGCGGCGTTGCCACCATTTGAAGATTTCGTCCGCAAACAGCATAATGATTGGAAAGCATGTCAGCATCACCCAGTGCTCCGGCTGTGGCGGCACGAAGTTGAACAGCGTCGCCAAAGGCTTGATATAGACCAGCGCCAGCATCAAGACAACTGAGAGCAACGTTCCAACCACCAGCGCCCGGTTCGTGAACAGACCGATCCGGAAGATTGAAGTCCGGCGCGTCCGGCTGGCGAATGCTACACCTACCTGCGCCATCACAATCGCCATGTAGGTCAGGGTCGTCGCCTGGGCATAGAGCTCGCCGCTGCTCTCCATCGGCATGCCGGGGCGCCATCCGGCGCTCCAGTACACCGTGAAAAACGCCAGTAACGCCAGTGCGCCTTCCAGCACGCCGAGAACTGCAAATGTGCGTAGTAATGTCTCGCGATCAAGGAGCGGTGCGGTGCGTGAGCGGGGAGGTTGCTCCAGAACGCCCGGTTCGGGCGGTTCGGTGCTTAGGGCGACCGACGGCAGCAGTTCAGTGCCGACATCGATAGCCAGCACCTGGAGCACGGTTAGCGGCAGCGGGGCGCCGATAATGACGCTCACGACGATGACAGCGGCTTCGGCGACATTATGCGCAAAAACGTAGGCAGCGAGTTTCTGGATGTTGGCGAAGATGGCGCGTCCCTCTTCGATAGCCAGCAGCAGACCGGCAGGATGTTGCGCATTGAGCACGATGTCGGCAGCAGCCAGGGCAACTGCCGTTCCCGACGCGCTGACAACCACACCGATCTCCGCCTGTCGCAGTGCGGGTGCATCATTAATGCTGTCGCCTAAAAAAGCGACAATTTCGCCACGTTGCTGCAGCGCTTCGACGATTCGGCGCTTGTGGGTTGCATCCAGTTGCGCAAAAATGACGTCCTCCAGCGGTGCAAGGATCAATCCAAGGTTGGCGCTACTCATAGCATCAAGATCCGCACCAGTGACGATCTGGACATGCGGCGCGTCGATCAGCCCGACCCGCCGCGCAATTGCTTCGGCAGTTAGTCCATATGCGCCGGTCACGATAATGACGCGAATGCCAGCCTTGCGGCATCCCTCGATTAGTTGCACCACTTCTGGTTGTGGCGGCTCCTGAAGTGTGGCAAATCCGAGAAAGGTGAGATCACGTTCAATGTCACGTGCGCGCCACATAATCCCTTCGAGCGGCTCTTCGACGGAGCGTGTGGCAAACGCGACGACTCGCTGACCCTTGCGGGCATACTCATCGATGGCGTGCTCGATCTCCCGTCTCATCGTTTCGTCTAGGTCTCGGACGACGCCACGATACTGGATGCGGACGCAGATTGAAAGCACGGCGCGACCTGTTCCGCGCACATACGCCATTAGTTCGCGTTTCCCATCGCGCTCGATGGCAACCACCGCGCTGCCAAGTTGCCGGCGTGGTTCGTAGGGGAAACTCTGCAAACGGACGATGTGGTGACCAAGTGATGCTTCATTGATACCGCCACGCGCCGCAGTCGCCAGTAGCGCCCCTTCCAGCGGATCACCGACAACGTACCAGTCGGGGTGGCTTGCGTCGGGCGGCATCAGACGCGAGTTGCTGCACAGCACTGCAGCGCGCAGAACTGCGGTCAGATCGGGTTCGGATGCAACCCGTATCAGGGCGCGTTCGTACAGAAATGCGCCTTCTGGACGGTAATCACTGCCAGTTGTGGTATAGACGCGCCCGCCAGCCCAGATGGCGCTGACAGTGGGGATTGTGCTGGTCAACGTCTCGATGCGATTGGCGCACAGCACGGTCGCTGAACTCAAACTTTCGACACCTGCTAGTCGTCGAACCAGCACCCCATACCGCGCCAGTCGTCGGCGCGCCAGCGCCAGCGCCAGGGTAACTGTCGGCAGCAATCCTTCCGGCACAAAGGCGACGATCATTCCAATAGCGAAGATGATGCCAGCTTGAATGGTGAATTGTTGCCCCAGAACGGTCAGCAGGAAGGCGCCAATACCGGCGATGATCGCCACGCGGGTGATGGTAGCAGCCAGCGTGTTCAATGCTTGTCCCAGCGGGCTTGGTTCTGCGCGGAGCGCCGCCGTGCTCTCTGCAATAGTGCCAAGCAAAGTTTGCATACCGGTATGAATGGCGACCAGGCTGCCTTGCCCCTCGAACACGACAGTCCCCGCCAGCAGAATGTTTGGTCGCTCCACCAGCGCCAGCGTCGGATCGGGCATTGCCCCCGCCACCTTGGTTACTGGCGCCGCGTTGCCAGTCAACGCTGTTTGCTTGACCCGTAACCCCTCGCTGGAGATCAGGTAGCCGTCGGCAACAACCACCGTTCCCGGTTTCAATGGCAGAATATCACCGGGGACGACATCCGTCGTTGGGATCTGGCGTACCTGGCCGGCACGGCGCACATACGCGGTGGCAGGCAACAACTTACGGAGCGCAGCGATAGCGCGTTCAGCCAGATATTCCTGCCATGCAGTGAAAATGCCGTTGAGGAACGCGACTGCAAGGATGACCAACCCGATCACTGGCGTGTCGCTGAGGAATGCCAGCAACCCGGCGATCAGCAGGATCAACGAGATCCAGTTGGCGAACGAGGCAGCCAGACGGCGAAACGTAGAAATCGGCAACGTGTCGGCAATTGCATTCGGTCCGTAGCGTTCACGGCGTTTGCGCGCCTCCGCTTCATCGAGGCCATGGGGAGCGGTCTGCATCGCAGCGCAGACTTCAAGCGGCGACATTGCCGCAAGCTGATCCAGCGAGTGGTCCGACACGACGCTCCTCGCGCACAGATTACCGGTCTGCGTAGCGCCCTGAAATGCTGAGTTGCTCGCCAGACTCTGTACGCTGGCGGAGCATCGCCAGCACCTCTTCAACCTTCTCTGGCGTTGTCAGGTCGTGGTAATACTCCAGATTTGCCTGTAACACCGGCGCATGATCACAGTCTGCCAGGCACTTGACCCGTTGCAGGGTGAACATGCCATCAGGTGTCGTCTGGTCAACGCCGATGCCCAGTTTTGCCTGGAGCGTGGCGATCAGTTCCTCGGCGCCGCAGAACGCACACGGGACATCATCACACACCTGGATCACCCATTTGCCCACCGGTTGCTTGTACAGGAGCGAGTAGAACCCGGCGACCTCAAACACGTCGGTTGGTGGCATGCCAAGCAGTTCGGCCACTTCGCGCATGACCGCTTCGGTCAGGTAGCCATACTCGTCCTGTGCGATGAAGAGCAATGGGAGCACCGCACTTGGCTTGTGCGGATAGCGCGCAATGATTGCTTCAATCTCGGCGCCATGCTTTTCGATCAATGACATACCGAATCTCGTTTTATCGATCAACTTCTCCGAGTACCGGGTCCAGAGATGCAATCAGCGCCACCAAGTCGGCGACCAGATGACCGCGCGCCATGTGTGGCAGCGATTGCAGGTTGACGAACGAAGGCGCACGGAAGTGGACACGGTAGGGTTTGGCGCTGCCATCGCTAACAATATAGGTTGCAAGTTCTCCACGTGGTGATTCCACTGCTGCCAGTGCGTCACCACGCGGTGGTTTAAGTCCTTCTGTCCATAGTTTGAAATGGTGGATGAGTGCCTCCATGCTCTGCGTAATTTCGCTTTTCGGCGGCGGTGCGATTTTGCGATCTGACGTCATGTAGGGTCCGGGACCCATATCGCGCAGACGTTGTAACGCCTGGCGGCAGATAGAGACACTTTCGCGCATCTCTGCTATGCGCACCAGGTAGCGATCATAAATATCGCCGTGGGTGGCAGTCGGAATGGCAAACGAGTAGGTTTCGTAGCCGCAGTACGGCATCGTTTTACGCAGGTCCCATGCCACTCCAGTGGCGCGCAGGCCCGGTCCGGTCAATCCAAGGGCAATCGCTGCTTCGCTGTCGATCACACCGATCCCCTGCGTGCGCTCGATCCATAGTGGATTGTCGGTCAACAGGGCTTCGTATTCATCGATCCGCCCCGGCATGATCTGCAAAAACGCCTCAACGGCTGCATCGAACCCGGTAGGCAGATCATATGCCAGCCCTCCAATCCGGAAGTAGCTGGTCATCATACGTGCACCTGAGACCAGTTCGAAAATATCAAGGATCTGTTCGCGTTCACGAAAAGTGTAAAGGAAGACGCTCATCGCTGCCAGATCAAGCGCATGGGTGCCAAGCCATACCAGATGGCTGGCGATCCGTTGCAACTCTACCAGCAGCACCCGTGCAACGGTGGCGCGTTCTGGAACTTCGCAACCGAGCAGTTTTTCGACTGCTAGCACGTAGCTCAGATTATTGGAGAGCGGTGCCAGATAATCGGTGCGATCAGTAAGCACTACCGCCTTCTGGTACGTCTTGCTCTCCATCGTTTTCTCGATGCCAGTGTGGAGGAACCCGATATCTGGTGCGACATCGACAACCGTTTCGCCATCCAGTTCAACGACCAGTCGCAGCACGCCGTGGGTGCTTGGATGGTGGGGACCCATATTCAGCACCATGGTCTCTTTCTCACCGGCAAGCGCCGGACGAGTGATCTGACAGGGTGCAGGAATGCTTAGATTGCGTGCACGGGTTTCAGCGACGGTCATAGAGGCTTACTCCTTCGCAAATGGTTTATGCGCATAGATCCGGTCCTGGTTGAAGGTGAAAGCCACTTCTTCCGCACCGAGCGGTACATCTTTGCGCAGCGGATGCCCTTCCCAATCTTCCGGCATCAGGATGCGTTCCAGACAGGGATGACCGGTAAAAATGATACCAAACATATCAAACGTCTCGCGCTCATGGTAGTTGGCGCCGGGCCAGAGGCCAGTCAGGGATGGAACAGAGGGGTTATGCTCATCGACGCCAACTTTCAAGCAGATGCGGCTACGATTGGTGAATGATAACAGATGATAGACAACCTCGAAACGCGGCTCACGACCGAGATAATCGACGCCGCACAGGTTTTCGAGGAAATTGAACTGCAATTCTGGGTCGTCGCGCAGAAAACGTGCGACATCGACGATATGTTCTGGGCGAACGTACACGCTCAGGTCGCCGCGAAACTCCGTCGATCCGAGAATTGCCTCGGGCAATGCCGCACGCAATCGCCCCAGTACGGTTGCGTTGTCGAGCGCCATTCTTGAACCCTCCTGGCAAAGGTTCGGCAGTGATCCCGCTACGAGAGGCGAACCGGCTCGCGCAGTTCGCCATTGAGGCGCATGCGCTTTACCTTCTCGTGCAGATGAATGATACCATCGATCAACGCTTCGGGGCGCGGCGGGCACCCGGCGACATACACATCGACCGGGACGATTTCATCGACACCCTGTACAATCGCGTAATTGTTGAACACTCCACCGCATGCGGCACAATCTCCCATGGCGATCACCCATTTCGGGTCTGCCATTTGGTCGTACAGGCGGCGAACGACTGGTGCCATTTTCCGTGAAACGCGCCCGGCAACGATCATGAGATCCGCCTGACGCGGTGATGCCCGGTTGATCTCCATCCCGAAACGCGACAGGTCGTAATTGGCGCCTTGCGCACCCATCATTTCAATGGCGCAGCACGCTAGACCAAACAGCAGAGGCCACATCGCGCTTGATCGACTCCAGTTTACCAGCTGCTCGAGCGATGCGGTGACGATCCCCATATCGCCCGCTTTTTGCTCTATTCCCATCTTAGTGCTCCTCGCCGCCACTCATAGATTAGTCCAATTACCAATACCACAAAGAACACCCCCATCGCCGCCAGCCCCGGAATGCCGAGTTGTCGATAGACCAGCGCATACGGAAACAGGAAGATGATCTCAACATCGAACAGAATGAACAGCATCGCAACCAGATTAAATTTTACCGGAAAACGACGCTGTGCGGGACCAATCGGCTCCATACCCGACTCGTAGGGCATCAATTTGCGCCGATTAGGTCGCTGTGGTCCCAGGTAGCGCGAGAGGACGATCACAAAGATCGCAATGAACATTGCGACCAGAAACAGTGTCAGGATGGGCAGGTAGTCGATCAGCATCTACAGTGCCTTTGTCTGTATCGAATGGAGCAAACAGAGCGTATGCCTGAAGTAGCAGCGTTACCTGTGGATCAGCACCCTGATGCATGGCATTATACGACCTTCCAGATTTGTGTCAAGATGCACAAAGTTGAATATGTGCTGCTTCATGCTCCAGCAGCGCACGTTTTCGTTCGATCCCCCACTGGTATCCGCCCAGGTTGCCATCGGCGCGAACGACTCGATGACATGGCACAATCAGCGCCACCGGGTTGCTGGCGCATGCGCGCGCCACAGCGCGCACTGCATACGGGTGTCCCAATCGTTGTGCTACCTCCCGATAGGTCTGTGTTGCACCATATGGAATGGTGCGTAGCGCTTCCCAGACCAGGCGCTGAAACGGGGTCGCCGTCACGTCGAGCGGCAGGTCGAGACTTTTCTGGACGCCGTTCAGGTAGCCATGGATCATGGCAGTCCAGTTGTCGCTCACATGTCCGGTATGCCGGATGATCGCGGTTCTGAACCTGCGCTCCAGGTCGTCCTGCAACATGTCCGGGTCATCACCGAGCGCCACAGCGCAGACTCCGCGTTCCGTCGCTGCGATGAGAAAGTATCCAAACCTGCAAGGTGCAATTGTTACTGTGATTGTGCGTGGATGATTCATGTCAGAGTCCTGGTCTGAACCGCAGTGCCAGCGCAGCGCCTGCCAGCAACAGCGCCGCTATCACCGCCCATAGAAGATGATCCGAACCGCCAGTGCGCGGCAATGTTGCTGGTGCCGCCACAGTCGGCGTAGCAGCGACCCCAGCTGTTTCAGGAGTTGGCGTGGCTGTGTTCTCTGCGGTTGGGGTTGGCGTTGCGGTTGGCGTCGCCGGAACAGGCGTATCGCGCGGTTGTGGTTCCTCACGTGGGACCGAGGTTGGAGTTGGAGTGGATGTTGGGGTTGCTTCCGCCGGTCCGGGGATGATGCGAATGGGAACTTCCGCCTGGCGGGGCGCCTGGACTTCGTCGTCGAACTCGTCGCGCACGCCTGACGCTTCGGCGCGGTTGATAAGCGCTGCCTCAACCGAGCGCAGCGCGGTGAAGACAGTCGTGACAGTAATGATTTCACCAGGTCGCAGTCGGGTCAGTCCAAGACCGGTCAATACATTGTCCCATTCCAGCACACCTTCTGTGATCGTCGATGTCGATGTCAATGTTGGCGTCGGTATGGCGCTTGCGAATTGCAGGTAGGTCAGGTCGAACGTATCGCGCAGCGGAATGCGGGTCAGATCGGCGGCGCCGTCGTTGCTGATCGTGATGGTGAATGTGAGCGGGAGACCGCTGGCGGCAACCGTATCGGTCACGAGTTCTTTTCTCACAATGACCTGCCCGCCGATAGCATCGCCAGTGCTGCTTCGTCCGTCGCCAGCGTATTCCTGCCCGCCAAACCCCACGGCGGCGCCGATGCGCGCCCGGTTGACCGTTACGACCCGTGGCGCAATTGCGCGAAACACGGTGATGATTTCGATCGATTGCCCCGGATTGAGCGGACCAAAGACCGTATCGGTCGTCAGATCGCTCCAGGTGATCAATCCTTCGCCGGTTGCTGGCGTCACGATATTCGTCGACGAAAGTGGAATGGTGCGTTCGAGTTGCAGAATGCTCGACTCGTACTCATCGATCAGCGGCAGCGTGGTGATCGAGATCGTTCCGGTGTTGGTGATTCGGATGGTGAAGGTCAACTCCTGACCGACCTGAATGACATCCGATCCCTGCAGGCGTTTCGAGATTTCCATGCTTAATGTGCCGGTCTGCGCTGGAGGGGCGGCTGCCAGATTGGAAGGTGCGGCGATGTAGCAGATCGCGACGGTTGCGACGGCAACGATCACTGCGGCAATGAACGGGCGCCATCCGGTTGATGTCGCAGGCAGTGGTGTCATGAACGCCTCCTGTGCTTATGTGAGCCGTATGCGCTACTCTCGCGGTCGAACCTGCCCGCCGCGCCCCTTTTCGGCAGCCGGAGGATTGGTGATCGCCGCTCGTTCGCGTTCCTGCTGCGCTTCCCGGCGCGCCTCAGCATCCGCGATCAGAGCGACGGTTGCGCGGAATCCCCACACTGCCAGCAGCGCCGGTGCGATAAGGAGCAGTAAAAAGAATGGCGGCAGCGTTGCCAGAAACACGATGATACTCATTAGCGCCTGCGTGACAATAGTAAAGAGCGGTCTGCCGAATGCCAGCACCAGCGCGTTCCGAAACGTAAGCAGCAGGCTCTGACGTTCCTGCAACAATGCCAGCGGACCGAGATAGATCAACAGGCTGACCCATGCCATCAGGAAATACGCGAACAGCATCATTAGGTAGATGCCGGGCAGTGCGTCCATCTGCGCATAGAAGACCACATTCACCAGGATGATGAGCAGCCCCGTAAGCCAGGCGCCGTATATCCGCCATCCAAAGCGATAGTGACGTCGCGCTCCTGCAATGAAGTCGCTCAACGAAACGGTGCGCCCTTCGTGGATGCGCTGAGCGATCACCGTCAACCCGGCGCTCGCCATTCCCATTGGCAGGGTGGTCAACAGCAGCAATCCCGCAGCGCCGAGTGGTGCTCCGCCAACCGCAAAGCCAGCTGCCAGGATCGGCAATGGAAGCGTGACCAGCAACCAGACCACGCTGATCAGTGTGAGCGGCAGCAGGTCTTCGAAGGTGTCACGCGCTGATTGCCAGAAGATGCGAAAAGGATTCATACGCCCGGTGATTGCGCGAATGCTCTCGATGTGGAACTATTGTATCAGGCTTTCGCACAGAACGATACTCTGATTCTTACTGGTCACGGAGAAGAGCGTCGAGACGGCGCACTGCTCGCAGGGTTCGCCATGGCGTTGGTGATGGTTCGAGCCATGCGGCAAACGCTTCTTCCGGTACGATGCGCCGCGCCTGGATCGCGCGGCGTTCGCGCAAGAGTTGCGCCCGGTCGCGCAGCGCCTCGATGCGCCCGGCGATCATTGCCGGCTTACGGGCAAGTGTGGCGTATGCCAGCACCATGGTGTCGTATGCCAGAATATCCGGCAGGCAGGAACGCAGAACCCCCGAAGGAAAGCAACGAATGATCGCGCGCAACCGGTTGCGTCCCAGCAATCGCTGCTTGAGCGGCGATCCCTGACCGCCGGTGGCGGAATAGATGTGCCGCGCCCGCGCCGCAGGAACGACCAGGCATTCCCATCCACGCAGTTGCGCGCGCCACGCCAGATCGACATCTTCCAGATAGTTGAAAAAATCCGGCGCCATCAAGCCAATGTCGTCGAGCATCGTCCGCCGGTAGAGCGCCAGCCCGCCGCTTGCTCCCATCACCGGTTGCGGTGCAGCGGGTAACGATCGCACCGCACGCCCTGTCCACAGGTCGAGCGCCAGACCGTTACGGCGGGCAGTGATGCCAGCGGAAGCCACCAGATCAGGGCGATGATCGAAGGTGAGTACCCCAGCGGCAGCGCCGAGATGCGGATTCTGCTCCATCGTTTCGACCAGCGCCGGTACGCAGCCTGGTTCAACGAACGCATCGTTGTTCAGCAGCAAAAGCAGATCACCGCGTGCGGCACGCAAGCCAGCGTTGACGCCGCCAGCGAACCCCAGATTTGCTGGCAGAGCCACGAGACGCACGGCGGACCAGGCTTGCCGCAGCCACGCGGCGGTGCCATCGATGGAACCGTTATCGACAACGATGATTTCATCTTCGGGGTGAAGTTGCGCCATGACCGCGCGCAGGCAGGCATCCAGGAATCGTTTGCCATTCCAGGTCACAATGATGACGGAGATCATGAGATGTTCACGATGCAACAAACCCGGTCATAAGAGCGTACAAGGTTATAGATAATGTAGCGAAGCCGTTGAAGGAGAGAACCATGAACTTCGTGCTTGATAACCGACGTTCAGTCGTGGTAGGTATTGGCCTGATCCTGTTGGGTTTCGTCTGGTGGCTGAATCTGTGGTGGCTGTTGCTGCCAGGTGCGTTGATTGCCGGTGGAGTGGCGGCATATATCCAGCGGCGCGCGCTACGAACCTCTGAAGCCGTCCAAGTGGGTTTGTGGGGTGTCGGGCTTGGGTTGCTGCTGATGGTTGACTTTCTGTTCCCCGGCATCCTGTTTCTGGCTGGTGTCAGCCTCCTGATACGCGGGCGTGAAGACAGGATCGACGCACAGATCCAGCACGGCATCAGCAGCGTGCGTCGCCCACGCCAGAACGCACGTCCAACGGAGACAACCAGCGTCCCGATTACCATTCACCCTGGTGCTGCGCCGCAAGCGCCCTTCACATCGCCCGATCACGTTGCCACTGGTGAAACGACACGTTTGCGCGAGTAACAGCGGCATACAAGCGGTTTTACGAGACGACCCTGACGTTTTTGACGTCAGGGTCGTTTCTTACGGCGCATCTGGCGCTGCACTCAACGCCTGGATCCATGCACGCCAGTTGAGTTGAGGTGCAGGCACTGGGATCGGTGCTGGCGTTGGCGGCACCGGGTTTGCAGGACGATCCTCAAAGGTTGGCAGAACGACCGTATCACCCTCGGCGGCGAGTCCAAGTTGCTCCCGCGCAATTTGTTCGGCGTAGGCAGGGGACTCGGCATACTCCACCTGACTGAGCAGTGCGCGATTTGTTGCCTCAATGTGAGCGTTTTCGGCAAGCAACGCCTTACGTCGTTGCTCAAGTTGCGCGCCGGTCATGATCTGCCCAACGAAACTTGCCATCATCCACAGCGACAACACCACCATCGCCAGCGTGAGGGCGTGCACTCCGGCACGCCCTGGACTCAGGCGTTCGCGCAGAGTAAAGTTGCGTGAAGCAGATACATGTCGGCTACGGGGCATCTATCTGGACTCCAAAAGACATCAAGTACCAGAGAGCACCATGTTATGTTATGAGGTGCGCTATGCCTGCGTGCACTTCGGCGATGACCTATCACGCCTTGTGCTCATCGCGCCGGTCAGGACGCGGCGCTTCAAGGAGCAGAGGCTCGTCAATATTGGTCATCATTGAACTCTGACCACGGAACAGGCCGCCTGGTTCGATATGCAAGGCAGATGAAGTAATATCACCCCAGACTTTGCCCGTTGGTGAGATTTCGAGTTGTTCAATCGCGGTGATTTCCCCTTTCACCGCGCCGGACACGTGAACATTCTGCGCCTTGATCGTTGCGATCACCTGCCCTGTTTCGCCGATGATCAGATTTCCCAGAATTTCGATATCACCCTCGACTCTGCCATCGATCCTAATGTTGCCATCGGATTTGAGGGTGCCGACAAAGCTGGTGTTGGCGCCAATGACTGTCTCGGGCTTGCCATTGAGATGCGTGGCGGGAAGAGCCTGAGACTGTTTTCTGTTGCCGAACATCGCTCCTCCTCTAACGGCGGTGTGGCTCGTTCGCTTATGCCGGGCGCGCCGGATGACGCCCCCAGTGGTCAGTGCCCCCAGAATGATCGCCAGAACGGCGACTGCGGCAATTATATAAGACGTTTGACCTTCGATCAACTTTTTGTCGCAGCGGAGGGTTCCGCTCCCTCCCCTACGGTCGGATCGTTCCAGCCCAGCGTGCGCAGATACGCACGATCCGCCTCAGTCAACGCCGCGCGTGCCAGTAGGTCGGGTCGGCGTTCCAGGGTGCGCCGCAGCCGTTCACGCCGTCGCCATTGTGCAACCTCGCCGTGGTGACCAGAGACCAGCACTGGCGGCACTGCGCGCCCTTCCCATACCGCAGGGCGGGTGTACTGTGGGTATTCTAGCAACCCGTCACTAAACGATTCATCGGCGATTGACTCAGCATCGATGACCCCCGGAACCAGACGCGCAACTGCATCGATAACGACCATTGCCGCCAGTTCACCCCCTGTCAGCACGTAGTCGCCGATCGAGAGCTCGCGATCGATCAGCGCTTCGCGCACGCGCTCGTCTACTCCTTCGTAGCGCCCGCATACTAGCACTAGGCGCGGATAGGTTGCAAGTTCGGCAGCGATACGTTGCGTGAATGGCTCACCATCGGGCGTCATTAGGATGACTGGCGGCTTTGACGGTTCTTCCATTTCAGGTGCCATCGACAGCACTGCGCGGATGCATGCAGCAAGCGGTTCGGGTTTCATCACCATGCCTGCTCCACCGCCGTATGGTGCATCATCGGTCGTCCGGTGACGATCAGTAGCATAGGCGCGAATGTCATGCAGCACGACGTTGATGAACCCAGCTTGAATTGCCCGCTTGAGAATGCTCTCGTTGAGCGGACCAACGAACATGCCCGGGAATAATGTCAGAACATCGAAGCGCATGACTGCATTGTAGCACAGACCAGGCATGCACGACGATATTGCCTTCCTGCACAACTCGCTGCTCATTCCGAAGGGCATCCCAATCAGTGGCGCGATCTAAATGCGCACACTGGCGGGGTGCATGCCGTTGTTCGCACCTGAGACCGGTGTTCACTGCCCAACGACCTCCCGCGGTATCACTTCGGGAGGTCGTCGCGTTGGCGAGGATGACAGGCTGCAGGATCGAAGGCGGCATGTGTGGTGTATGCAGAGGATGGTCTGCTTGGAATAAATGTTTCGGCGAACAATCTACTGGCTGCTTAACAGTCAGCGCTCATCACCGACAGGCGGCGGAACGATCTGCACTTCGCCAGCGCCGCGCTGCAGAGCAGGCGAAGTCGTCGGTTGGAAGCGCGTGCTGGACGTACACTTCGTCGGTTAGCTCGGACAATGGAATGCGCACCAACTGATAGCCCCATAACCTCATTCGCGCGAGAATGCGCCAGGGTCGAACGCATTCTAGGTGGCTGGTAGCCTGTTAAGCCAGATGTCATCCGCGCTTCAGAATGATGGCACATCCCTTTTGTCCGACGAGTTTCTCAGTAACGTTCACGCGCAGGTCGTGTGGTGTTGCAACCACATCTCTAAGGATGTGTCGCCTTTATCGACGCGCGTTTCTTTCAGTCAAGTGATGATGATGTGCTGCCAGCAGCCATTCCGCACCTTCGGCATTCGATCGCCGAATGCATGAGTATGCGCACCAAGAAACCGTTCGTATCAATCCAACATTGCCACTTGCGCCCGTTGACCTTTTTTCCCCCTCGAAGCCACGATCTCCGTCTGCTTCGGTCGTTTTGGCTGATTGGGAGTCCAGGATGCCGATGGATGGCTCCGGGACGCGATCTAGCGCTTGTCAAGCCAGTTGGCGCGGCATATCTTTTTGGCGAATGTTCTATAACGATTATGAGCGAACCGAGATTATCGGCGGAGCATTAGTCAGAAGCCGTCGCCATTGGCGGGCGGTGCGGTGTTTGGAGAGCAGCGCACTAATAATCGTGTGGAGATCGATGTCGGTTGGACGTCCGCCTTTTGGTGACGTGACGGTGACGAGCAGCGCGATGGCGGACCATTACGCATTAGTCAGATCAGTCGCGTCCTGTATCGGATAGAACCGACGCTCGCGTTTCGACACACAGTACTTCTCCACATTAGAAAGCTATGTTTAGCATCGTGATCCCACAAGTCCGGGTTTTTGATCGCGCTCTCACAAACCCGGTCAACGCCGGACTGGTTTCCCATCGGAGAGAATAGTCGCATACATTTGTGACTGATGAACTCGAATGACTCTTATGAACTCATCTCACCTGATGCGCCGCTGTCGGCGCGAGTGACCGTTCGCGCACCAGGAATGCCCATCCCAGCGGTTCAAGTGCGATGCTGCCGTCGTCGTTTTGGGTGAATACCGCACGCTCGAAGACCTGACGCTTAAGCTGTCGTTCACCAGCGGCGGCAAACTCGCCGCTAATCGGGAAGCCAAAAGTCTGCAATCCGCCGTTGCGTTCCCAGAAGACGGCAAATGATCCACGGATAGCGTGGGGCGTTTCTGCGAAACGACGACATCCAGGCGGAGCGCAGTCGTCAGGTGGCACTGCGCCGCTTGGCGGCGTCCAAGTACGTCCAAGCGGCGCTACCTGCACCAGGTAGGGCGTGTCTGCCTGATCGAGGTGGAGTTCCAGTACGGCACGTTCGAAGACTTGACGCGTGATCCCCTTCTCGGTAACAGCTGGCGCAAGTGGCGCGCCGAACAGGTCGTTCCCGCCATGCATCTTCCAGTAGCGCCAGAGGAGTGCCGGTACAACCACATTGTTTTCGCGCCGGTCTTCTGGAACTGGCAGGAGTTTCTCTGCGGCTGCCAGCACTGCCCGAATGCCTGCCAGATTTTCGTTGAACTCCGGTTCGGCGCCGGTGACCAGTTCGGAGACGATCGCGGCGATCCCCAGACTCGCTGCCCAATCGTGCATGCCGCCAGTGATGATGTATGCATCCCAGAAGCGCGTGTAGCGGTAGCCTGCGCTGGCAGCATACGTCTGCGCCAGTTCTATCGATGGCGCATGTTCGCAGAAAGCGGGGAAGACGTTGCCAGCGGCGGAGTGCAGGAAAATAGCACCCCAGGCATCAAGCAGGAAACTGCGCAGCACCCGACTTTCGACCTCCGAGTCAGGGTATGGTCCGCCGGTATCGGAAATGATGCCGTATGCGCCGAAAACCCTGGTACGCCAGTCATTTTCAGGGCAGATATCGAGATTGGTATTCATGTTGCGGTTGAGATCAACACCGCGGGCGTTGAAGCGCGTGCCAAGTGCCAGTCCGTCAGGGTTGATGGTGGGAATGACGTACAGGCGCACGGACGGCGGGACTTCGTATGGGTTGGCGCGAAAATGGTCGGCGAGCATGGTGGCGAGGACATACGTATTGGCTTCTGGGGCGCCGTGGGTATTGCCAACGATCACCAGTTTCACCGGGCCGTCGCCGATACGCAGCGCAGTGATCGAGCGACCCTGGGTGGAGAGACCAATCGTGAGATCCTGCACGATCAATTGGCGTACCGGTGCAGCATCGAGCGGCGCTGCGAAGAGCAGAAACAGGATCAGGAGGGATAGGAGTTGAAGGTTGAGAGTTATAGGTGGTTCTGCCTTCGCGCTTTTGCGCCTGCAACCTTCGTACCTGCCACCATCGCACCTTCCGCCTTTCATCTTTGCACCTTGCTGCTCTGCTCAGAAGAAGCACCCGAAATCCTGGACGCCCTGGCGCCTGCCCCCTTTTCATCTTTGCACCTTGCTGTGTACCTATGCCTGTGGCAGCGCAGGAGACCAGCGATCTGCACCTGTTACCTTTCACCCTTGCACCTTGCCATCTTCGCATCTGCTATCCTACCACAGAGCTGCAGAGAACGCAGAGAGTGCGCAATTGCACCTTCATGTCTGTGACGTTCCTTTCTCCAAAACCTTTTGCCGGACTAGTGGTTTGTCAAATTTGAACTTAAGTGCTATCCCTCTAGGGGAGAGCGCTTTTTCTAGAGGTGTCTGAATGAACAAGCGCTACATTGTTCGGCTAAGCGAGAAGGAACAAGAAACGTTGCAGAAGATCATTTTCACCGGCAGGGCGCCAGCATATCAATCAAGATACGCCATGCCAACGTGCTGCTGAAAGCGGATGCTAACAGCCCAAACCGGACAGATGAAGCAGCAGCCGATGTATTCGGCTGTCATCTTAACACCGTCGCTAATATCCGCCAGCATTTGCAGAGCGCGGTCTGGAAGCAGCGCTGGCACGCCAAAGGCGCGCGCATCAGTCTCGCCTAGTAGATGGGGAGGCAGAAGCCCGGATTATTGCTCTCCGTTGCAGTTCTCTACCGGAGAGGCGCGCAGGGTTGGACCTTACGTCTACAAATAAGCTGGCGGAGCTAGAATCGTCCCTTCCATCTCCCGAGACTGTGCAACAGGTTCTAGAGCTCCGCCTCTATCCGAAGGAGTACTTTGTGATTCCTCCAGAAGAGAATGCCGAGTTTGTGGCTCATATGGGGGACATCCCGAACCTTTACCAGCAGCCTGCTGATCCCAAGAGGCCGCTCATTTGCATGGATGAGTTGCCGGTGCAATGCAGGGGACCCGTTGTCCCTTGCCTGCCCAGCCAGGGACACCGGTGCAGGCAGACTATGAGTATGAACGCAACAGCGCTGCGGAGCACTTTCTGTTCACCGACCCTCTGGCTGGTTGGCTTCGGGTCTCTGTTCGGAAGCATCGGATGGCTGTGGATTGAGGAGAGGGAATCCGAAATCTTGCTGGACGTCCTCCAGGCTGAGCATATGTCGTCATCTGCGACAATTTGAATACGCATACCATTGGAGCGCTGTATAAGGCGTTTTCTCCAACCCAGGCTCGGGTTCCGGTCCAGCGGAATTCACTATACCCCCAAACACGGAAGGTTGGTTGAACGAGGCAGAGGTTAAACTGATCCGGTAATGTTTGGATCGTCGAATACCGGATAGAGAGACCTTGCGTCAGGAAGCTCAGGCCTTGTGTCATCAGCGAAACAATGTGCAGAAGAGGGTGGATTGGCGATTCACTACGGCAAACGCCCGCATCCGTCTCAAGTGTTTATACCCACAAATAAAAATCAGCGCAACAATGGCGGTGGCGAGTTCTTCCTGATCACCCAGGGCTTCCAGTAGCAGGCGCCGCGGCGGAATCGCATATGGAACAGTTGTCCATCTGGTCGAAATGTATTGCGGACCGAAGACAATATATGCTGGTCGTGCAGCTAGCTTGCGTTGGGGTTGCGCTCTGACCGCCTCGCCGATCACAGTGCGCCGGATGCTAGGGGGATGAGCTATCAGGTAATCACGGAGCGCCAGAATCGCGGCGATGAGGTGACGGCAGAACATCCAGTAATGCCGCTACGGGCAAGTGCAACTGACGAAGAGTTGGCAGTTGTGCACACGGAGATCGACCTGATGCGCTACTCCCAGCGATTCGGAAACATTGATTGGCGCACTATCGACATCGACGCGCTCGACTTCCACCCGCCCCCGCTCGTAATAGTGCTGACCCTGCTGAACAACCGTTTGTGAAGTTGAGAACAGGATGTGATCAATGTTCAATTTGTCAGCAAGAGTTTGTTCACATATGCATTTGGCGTCGATGCATGCCATTCCGCACTGGCCCGGTCTGTCGTTTTCCTGTGGCACCTGTTGCCGGGAGCGCAGGATTTCTGCGCAAGCGGGAACATTGCGAAGATGATACCATGCGCTTTTGGTATAATGGGGGAATAGTTGAACCAGACAGTTGTCTGACAGGAGTACGTTATGAGTACACGTTCGCAGCGCGGTCGAGCGGTTCAGACGAAGAAGAGTGGCTCTTCTCGCACGCTCTATCTGGTGATGGGCGCCGCCATGCTGCTGGTCATTGCAGTTGCCGCGACGATTGCGCTGCAAAACCGGCAGACCGCCACACTGGGACGCGACCCCGTGCGTCCGGCGATCACGGTTGCGAAAGGGGTTGGCACCGACGGTTTCTTTTTCAAAGGGAATGCCGATGCACCGGTGACCGTCACCGAGTTTTCGGATTATCAGTGTCCTGGATGTGCCTACTATGCAACGATATTGGCGGCGCAGTTCGAGCAAGAGTATGTTGCGACCGGCAAGGTCCGGTTTGTCTACCATGAGTACCCCTTAAACGGGCATATCAACGGCGTTCCAGCTGCGATTGCCGCACGTTGTGCAGGTGAACAGGGGGCGGATAACTACTGGGCGATGCACGACTATCTCTTCACCAACCAACGTCAGTGGAGCAGTCAACCCAATCCGCAGGCGCAGTTCGTTACCTATGCGCGGCAGATTGGTCTCGATACTGCTGCCTTCGAGCGTTGCTACACCAGCAACCGCTTCCGTGATGCAATCGATCAGGCGAAGGCATCCGGCGACGCGCTGCGTATTCCTGGCACTCCGTCGTTTGCCGTGAATGGGCAACTGGTCGATACGACCGGTGCAAGCAGCGTAGAAGAGATCTACGCTCGTATGCGCCAGGCGGTGGATCGAGCGCTTGCGGGGCAGTAGGGTTATTACAGGGATAGGTTTTTTGAAAGCTCCTGTGCGTCATCTCCTGTTTCAGGTATCAGGATGCCCAAACTTCCCTTCTCCCACAAGGGGAGAAGAGGGTTGGGGGGATGAGGAGCAAAGGTATGCGGAAATGCAAAGAATCATTCATCTCTCCTGAGAAATCTACTCTTGAGAGGGGGAGGAAGCCGGAGAGGTTATACCCGGTGCCGTGTGGTCGTGTGCAGCCAGCGCTGGCTGAATTTGAAAACCTGAGCATTCTCGTGCCTTTCCCCGCGTCGCCTGTAGCGTGATTGCCTTGTGTGCCGCCGGGTTGTTCAGGCAAGCACTCATTGACAGCCCTTTGCTGCATGGCTATAATGCCACAGTCTGACGCGCGCGCTTGCCGCGTCGAAGCGGATATTCGTCTTGCTTATCACAGACAGATCGTCGTTGCACAAATAGAGATGGCGTCGTGCGTAGTCGAGACATATACTCGTTGATCTTCATTCTGCTGGTTGCTGGCATTGCGCTGTCGATTGTGTTCGCCCCAGAAGGGCGCTGGTTGTTCAACCGCGACGTCAGTGTTCGTCTGGGGCTAGACTTGCGCGGCGGCATCCAAGTGTTGCTGCGTGCTGCCGAACCGGTTGAACGCAGCGTGATGCAAACAGCAGCTGGCGTTATCGAACGTCGTATCAACGCTTTAGGGGTCGCCGAGTCGGTGGTTCAGTTGTCGGGGAATGACCGGATCATTGTTGAGATACCTGGTATTGATAACCCTGAACAGGCAATTGAAACCCTGCGCGGCACCGGTAAATTGGAGTTCATCGATACCAAAGGGGAGTTTCTTGCACCGGGCACGATTGTGCGCACAACCGGTAGCCCTAATCCGATTGCACTGCGTCCTACCGCCACGGTGACCGGCACAGAAGAGATAACGTCGACTGTGTCGGAAGGCCCGATCTATGAGAGTATTACCGACGGTAAAGATCTGGATCTGAGCTCTGTACAACCGCCACAGATTGCCAGTCAGAGCCTGACGAACCAATTTGCCGTACCGTTTGCCTTCACCGGCGAGTCGGCGCGTCGTTTGGAACAGTTCACTGCCGCCAATATTCAGCGCCCGATGTGTATCGTGCTCGACAATCAGGTCTTCAGTTGTCCGGTTATTCAGGCGGCGCTGATTGGCGGGCGTGGCGAAATCACGACGAACACGCGCCAGGATGCGGAACAGATCTACACGCAACTTAAGTATGGCGCATTGCCGGTTCCATTGCAGGTCGAGTCGAGCCGGACGGTCTCAGCGTCGCTCGGTCAAGGGTCGGTCGATGCCAGCATCATAGCAGGTCTGGTCGGGTTGCTCACAGTAGCGTTGTTCATGATCCTGTTCTATCGCCTGCCCGGTTTTCTGGCGACCGTGGCGCTTCTGCTCTATACGGTGATCAGTTTTGCGCTGTATCAGTTGATCCCGGTGACGCTGACGCTACCGGGTATCGCTGGTTTCATTCTGTCGATTGGGGTGGCGGTTGATGCGAATGTACTCATTTTTGCACGACTGAAAGAAGAGTTGCGGCGCGGCAGATCGCTGAATGCGTCGATTGACGCCGCTTTCGTAGAGGCATGGCCTGCCATCCGCGACTCGAGTGTGGCAACGTTGATCACTTGCACCATCCTGTTCATGTTTGGCAATACCTTTGGCGTGAGCCTGATCAAGGGGTTCGCGCTGACGCTTGGACTTGGCATTTTGCTGAGCCTGTTTACAGCGATGGTCGTTACGCGCACATTCCTGCACGTGATCAACCCCTTGCCGTTTGCGCAGAACCCCTGGTTGTACGAACTGAAGGACGCGCCAGGGATGCGTCACGCGCGCGAGACGGCATAATCACAAGAAACGTATGGATAAACTCGTTAAGCTCCGCTACTGGTGGTTTGCACTCTCGCTGGTAATTATTATTCCTGGATTGGTGTCGCTGGCGATTTTTGGGCTGCGCCTAGGCATCGATTTCAGCGGCGGTGCGTTGTGGGATATCCAGTTCGTCGAACGGACGCCGGGTCAACTCGATACCGAGCGGATTCGCGCCATCTTTGCAGCGCAGGGGTTTGAGGGCGCTCTGGTGCAGTTGACCGAGTCACAGGTTGATGGGCGTACCGTCGCCAGCGCTATAGTGCGCACCCGTTCGCTGAGCGAAACCGATCCGGAACCGCAGCGTCAGCGAGTGCTCAGCGCGCTCAGCGCAGAGTACGGTCCGGTTAATCAGCAGGCGCTGCAGTCCGTTGGCGCTACGGTGAGCGCTGAGTCGACTCGCAGTGCAGTGATTGCAGTGATTGCGGCGTGTGTGGCAATTCTGGTCTATCTGACGCTGGCCTTCCGCCGCGCGCCGCATCCGGTGCGCTACGGCATTTGCGCTATCTTGGCGATGATCCACGATGTGCTGCTGGTGCTGGGTGTTGCGTCGATCCTGGGAGTGGTGATCGGAATGGAGGTCGATGCGCTGTTCCTGACGGCGCTCCTGACGGTGATCAGTTTCTCGGTGCATGATACGATCGTGGTGTTTGACCGCATCCGCGAGAATCTGATGAACCGTCGCCCGACTGAAACCTTCGATGAGATTGTCAATCATAGTATTGTTCAAACGCTGCCGCGTTCAATCAATACCCAGCTGACGACATTCTTTACACTGGTGGCACTGCTCCTGTTTGGCGGCGAGTCGATCCGCAATCTGGTGCTGATCCTGCTGATTGGGCTGGTGAGTGGCACCTACTCGTCGATCTTTAACGCGGCGCAATTGCTCGTAGTGTGGGAGAACCGTGAGTGGAACCGCTGGTTCCGCCGGAGCGCCCCGCCAGGCGCCGAAGCGACAGCAGCGTAGTTCCTGCCACTCCATGTCCCGCTTGTTCTTTGCCCTCTCGAAGCGAACGATGCCGCGAGAGGGTATTTATAGTCCGCACAAGCCGGTCGTGCTACTTTGTTACGTAGTACGTCTGCCACTGGTGGGGGGCGGATGGTGGTGAGTCCTTCTGGATGTGCAGAATGCGCGCTCCGGAGTCCCGCACGTGCGCAACAACATACGTTTCAGGTAGGGCATGCACTTCGTGAGGATAGAGCTTGAGTCGGTAGTACAGGATCGCAGGCGGGACGCCAATGGTGCGTAGCAGCGCGTAGGCTCGACGGCGTGGCTGCAAACGGTACAACGGCTTGATCGCGTTCAGCGTGCTAAAGATTAGGAGTCCATCTGGCTTCATCACCCGGACAAATTCGGCGATGTAGCGTAGTGCTCGTGTGCGATCCCGGACATGCTGGAGCACGCCCCAGCAATAGACCATATCGCACCTGTCTGATACGATGGGCAGCGTATCACTGGCGCTAACGACAAAATCGGCGCGTGTGAGCGTCGCGTGGATCTGGCGGGCTTTGACAATCAGGCTTTCCGAAATGTCCAGACCGACATAGTATTCGAATCGCCTGCGGAACGCTGCGGCAAGCCGACCGACGCCGCAGCCAAAGTCGAGCACCGTCGACCGGTGCGATGGTCGATTCCAGCGCTCAATCTGCTGCATGACCTGCGCAACCTGATCCTCTCCGGTTTGGAGAAAGGCTTCAACATCCCATCTGCCGAACCGGTTTGTGCCAGTCATGCCCCAGAACGGATCCACCTGACCGAGATCTTCCCATTGACGCTTGTTCGTTTGCAGGCTCATATGTTGCTCTTTATTGACGCTTGTTCGTTTGCAGGCTCATATGTTGCTCTTTTGAAACGGGCTGACAGCGCGACCTTTTGCAATGTACACCCGGAGATATACATCGCAAAAGCATCCCCGGAAGTATAGGAAGCACTTCCTCTGGTTATGACGGTCAGTTAGAGAGAGATGGCATAAGCTACCCATTCAAGGCAAGGTTCGGCTGGACATCCAGGTCCCATCCATGCTGAATGCCAGCTTCGAAGCGATAGAAGGCGGCAGCGCCGATCATTGCGGCATTGTCGGTACACAAGGCGACTGGTGGGACGCGCACCGGAACCGGAGCGCGCCGGTTGAGTTCCTCGCGCAGGCGAAGATTTGCTGCCACGCCCCCGGCTAGCAGGATCTCGGCAGCACCGAATGCACGCGCTGCTTCGACCGTCTTCGTTACCAGCACGTCGACGACAGACTCCTGGAAGGCGCGGGCGAGACGCGCTACGATTGTTGGAGGCAGGGGAGGCGTAGCGGTTGCTTCAGGCGGCGCGCTGGAAGCGCCGACGCCGCGTTTGCCAGCGCTCTTCCCCGTGCCGGGCTGCAACGCTGCTTCACGCGCCTGATAGTCGCGGATCTGATGGAGGACTGCCGTTTTCAGCCCGCTGAACGAAAAATCGTAACTGTCGCGCAACCAGGCGCGCGGCAGCACCACCCCGCCGGGTGCGCCTTCCGCCGCACGCTGAATGGCAGGTCCGCCGGGAAAGCCAAGCCCCAACAAACGTGCAACTTTGTCGAACGCCTCGCCGGCGGCATCATCACGCGTCTGTCCGAGCAACCGGTAGCGTCCGTGCCCTTCGAGCAGCGCCAGCAGCGTATGCCCGCCGCTGACCACCAGCGCAACGACGGGGAATTGCGGCGCTGGCGCTTCTGGTTGTGCATCGGTCACCAACCAGTTTGCGTAGATGTGCGCCTCGATATGGTTGACTCCGACAAACGGCAATTCGCGGATCCAGGCGATTGCCTTGGCAACATTCAGACCGGTCATCAGCGCGCCTGCCAGCCCCGGTCCATACGTCGCCGCGACCGCGTGGATGTCGTTCCATCCGCCGGGCAGCGGGCGTAGCGCCTTGCGCAGCACGGCATCAATCGTCAGGATGTGCTGGCGTGACGCGACTTCGGGAACGATGCCGCCGTAGCGCTGATGCTCATCGATCTGTGATGCCACAACATTGGAGATAATCGTGCGCCCGCCGCGAATAACCGCCGCTGCCGTCTCGTCGCACGATGTCTCAATTGCTAGAATGGTGACTTGCCTGTTCATAGCGCATATTGTACCATTTCCTTGACGTGCTCGTTGTCGAGAGAGTATAATAGTGCTGGTTTTAGGTCTACCTAAATTATTTGAACCATGCCACTTTCAGAGCACACCGAGTCCGTCCAGGACTATCTGAAAACTATCTTCGACATCCAGCGCGATCAGGGGCGGGTTTCCACCACGGCGCTTGCCGAGCGTCTGGGCAATTCGCCTGCTTCGGTCACCGGGATGCTCAAGAAACTCGCTTCTCTCAATTTGGTTGACTACGAGCCGTACCAGGGAGTAGTGCTCACACCAGCTGGCGAGAAGGTTGCGCTGGAAGTCATCCGCCACCACCGCCTGATCGAGCGTTACCTGGCGGAGGCGTTGGGTGTCCCGTGGGACCGGGTTCATGATGAAGCTGAAAAGTGGGAGCATGTACTGTCGGAAGACCTGGAGGACCGGATCGATGCAGTGCTCGGCTACCCGACGACCGATCCGCACGGGGCGCCAATTCCGACGCGCGATGGCACGCTGCCGCCACCGCATGCTACCCGCCTGAGCGATCTGCAAACTGGCCAGTCGGCAACAGTTGCCGAAGTGAGCGACCATGACCCGGCGATGCTGCGCTATTTTGCAGAGTTGGGGTTGCGCCCCGGTGTTGATGTGACCGTCGTTGCCGTTGCACCCTTCGGTGGTCCGCTGACTGTGCGGCTAGAAGATGTTGAGCATTCACTTGGACGCGAGGTAGCCGGGTATATCGCCGTGTGTGATGTGACACCAGCTGAGGCGGGGGAGGAAGCGAACAGGGCAATTGAGTAATGTGACTTAACCTCGCGGAAACGTCGGTCTGATTGCCTCGCGCTTCAAAATATCCGGCAACTGATTCAGTTCATCGCCTGTGACCACCACAATCTGGCGCGCCTGTGCCTGCGCACGGAAGGCCGCGAGCGCCTGTGCATCAGCTTTGTGCTGGCTGCGTGCTGTGATGAACAATGTGCCCACGAATGAGCCACCGATCATGCTGGTAATCGCGCGCAGTTGATCGAGATGCTCGGTGCGAAACGGTCGCGCCTCTGTCTTGCATTCGGCAATCAGGAGCGAGGCGGCGTGCGTCGCTGCGAGATCGATCTGATTCATCGGCGAAAGCCCGCCCTGCGCAGGCATTTTGATGCCAGGACAGCAGTCATCGAAGCAACCGGCGCGTTGCGCTGCGTCCCAGGCGTAGATCTCCAGCCATGCGCCGTTGACGAAATCCCAGAATGCGCCATCTGCCTGAAGAATCTCGTAATGGTTCGAGTGCTGGTGTATGGCAGAAATGAAACCGGCAGCCTGCGCCTGTTCACACCACTGAACCATTGTCGGCGTCAGGGAGAGCGCTGCAAGACGGCGCGGTTGTGTGAATCTGGCGTCAGCGTTTGCATTGCGCAGTATCTCACGGAACTCAATCGCTTCATCAGGCGCCTGCGCCATCTGTCGTGCAAGTGCTACCCACAGCGCCGGTGGAGGTGGCGCCGGTTGAGCCGAACGATTGTATATCTGGAGATAGTTCTCCACCGAAAGCCAGTATGGATCGCCGTTCGGCGGTTGACCGGCTAGCGTCACGACGCGCCTTCCAGCTGTGTCGAAATACCAGACGCTGGCGTTGCGCGCCTGTCCCTCCTCATATGCGCCAATACTCATGATTGTGGTGGCGCATGTGATATTGCACACCCATCGGGCGCCGGGAAAGCGATCCATCACAGCAGCGCATTGCGCGCGAATATCGTTCAGATCGAACGCATCGACAGTTTGCGGGTCAAGCACTCGCGGACTGAGTTGCTCAAGGACGCGCCTGACCTTCTCCCATGCTTCGCCTGGACGCATCGCCTCACGCGAAGCAATCGGCGCAATGATGTCGGGGCGCAGGAACTGGGCGCTGAGCACATTTGGCGTCTGCCTGCCGCCGATCAAGACCAGTAAGGCAACGGGTGTTTTGACAGATGCCATACTCTATCTCTCTGCCTGAAAGCTGGAGTGCACGACAATCATGCAGCATTATGTGTCTATCTCACTCCCCTGCTTCCGGTCGCGGCAGATCGGTGGTGATGTCGCCATCTTCGGCAACCTGGACAACGCCGGGCGCCTGGGAGAGTTCGTCGAGGGCGTGTCTGGTGGCGACAACAAAGAGGGTGTTGAATGCAGTTGGCTCGCTCACCTGGATCACTTCTTCACTGAGACCGTGCTCGTCGATCCAGTTCAGGAGCTGGGTTCGCATCTGCCCGTTGTGTTCCCGCAACCGGCGATACTTCTCTGCGCGATTGCAACGCGCCAGTATTTCGGCATTTGGGCGCTCGATGGTCACAACCGAGCGGACGAGGCGCTTTGGTCGACTCTTCAGTTCCGGCTCAGACTTCTTATTCTGTTGCTCACTCATACGACAAACCTCGCCAGCCCGGCGCCGACCCGTTCGGCAGGCGCCGATAACGGCAGCGCCGTTTCCAGCAGCCGCTGGCGCAGCGCTGCTCCCTGCAATCCGGGATTTGCCGAAGCAATCAGCGCTGCGATGCCCGCTACATAGGGCGCTGCCATGCTCGTGCCACTCATCCTGGCGTACAGACTACGACGTTGAAGATCTCGTTCCAGGCTTGACATAATGTTAACACCAAAACCGACAATATCCGGCTTTTGGCGTCCGTCGGGCGTCTGCCCGCTGCTGCTGCTAGGCCAGGGATTGAGATTGAAATCGACTGCGCCGACTCCTAGCGCTTCGGCATACGAGCCAGGCGCACGAATGATGCCGGGACCGTCGTTTCCAATGGCGATGACCGGCAGCACGTCGAAATCCTCTACCAGCGTGCGCAGCAACAGTTGCATCCCGTCGGTCACTGTTTTGAACGCTGGTGCGCTGATCCATTCCGGGCGGAAACCGAGCGACATGCTGATGATCATCGGTTTGTGCTGGTTTTCCACCAGGCTGAAATGGGACAGCATCCAGTCCAGCGCAACGATAATCCGTTCCAGGCTGGTTTTAACTGTCTCGCTTTCGATCACTGCCGCTGCCAGCAGTTCGACACCCGGCGCGACACCGACATTGCGTCCGGCGATAATTCCGCATACGTGGGTTCCGTGACCATGGGTGTCGAATCCATTGACCGCGCGCATACTTTCGGGCGTTGGCATGAACGGCACATACCGGAATTCGATCCGTTTCCCGGCAAATTCGTTGTGGTCGGCGTCACAACCGGTATCGAGCACGCCAACAATGACCTGTTCGCCGGTAATCCCTTTGCGATGCGCTTCCTGAATCCCGCTCACATCAGGCCACTCCGGTGCGCGCGGACGGCGGAACCTGGTTTCGGTGCCGGTGCGCGCAACCGGTAGTGAGAGCGGCACATCGGGAACGATCAGGTAGTCGTCTGCGAGTATCTCACGCGCCTGTTCAGCCTGTCGATCGGTTGGCGCTTTGACGATATAACAACTCACGTGTCCCAGCCGCTCGAACCCATGACTGATCGGTTTCCGCTGACCCGGCAGGTGGGGCCTTAATCCGAGACGGATCAACTCCATCGCGCGGCGCGATGTCTGTGCATCGCGCATAATCTCCGAGCGCTTTTCCGCAGTTGCAACATCGTGCAGCGCAAATGCTGCGGTTCGTGTTCGCTTGCGGACGGCAATAAATTTTTCCACAACTGACGAATGCCTGCTTCGGCGTAATACTACGTCTCGAACGATGTTCCCAGTACTGCACAGTATAGCACAGGGTGGAGCGACGCGCAGCGCCGACACATAGCGTGACCGCACTGCCTGCTGGAGGGAGCGACGACGGCGCTTCCTACCCCCCTTCGTCCCATGCGCCGATTTCGATTCCTGCCAGGTTTTCCAGCGCTTTGATCAGTGCATGGTTCCCTTCGTGACCGAGACCACGCGCCTGCAATGTGCGATAGAGCTGGTAAATCAGCGCTGTTCCCGGCAGCGGCACGCCGAGTCGGTCGGCTTCCTGCAACACCAGACGGAGATCTTTCTGCTGAAGGTCGATAGTGAAGCCAGGGCGCCAGTCGCGTGCCAGGATCTGCGGTCCGCGGTTGCTCAACATCCAGCTGCCCGCCGCTCCGCCCGACACTGCTTCCAGCGCCTTTCGCAGATCAATGCCGCCAGCCTGAGCGAACAGCAGCGCCTCGCTCATCGCTAGTGCGTGCCCCACCACCAGAATCTGATTGACCAGTTTGGTCGTTTGTCCAGCACCAATCGGTCCAAGGTGCGTGATGGTTGTCCCCATTGCCTGGAAAACTGGCAGCGCCCGCTCAAACTGGGTAACATCGCCACCGACCATAATGCTGAGGGTCCCGCGTGCCGCGCCCTCCGATCCGCCGCTCACCGGCGCATCGAGCATATGAATGTGACGTTCTGCCAGTTGCGCCGCGATCCGCTGTGTTGCCCGCGGGCTGATCGTGCTCATGTCGATCACCAGCGAACCGGGACGCGCACCGTGAATGACGCCGCCTTCACCGAGGAGCACCTGTTCGACATCGGGAGTATCGCTGACGCAGGTAATAATGATGTCGCTGTGGAATGCCAGATCGCCGGGACTGCTGGCGGATCCTGCCCCTTCTGCCACCAGTTCGTCCATACGGCTGGCAGTGCGATTCCATACCCGCAATGGGAACCCTGCCTTCAAGATATTGCGCGCCATGCCGCGCCCCATGATGCCGAGACCGATGAATCCAACACGTTCACGCTGATCCATACACCTGTCTCTCTCCACATTTCAGTACGGAACCGTTGGCGCTCATTGTATCACGCACGTCTCAGGCATCTGCGATGTTTGCGTAACGGTTGCGTTATCTGCGGGGATTGTCCGCACACTGATGAAAGATTACAGTGACAGTAATCCTTCATTGTTTCGTGTGCGCAGGAGGAGTGGCATGGGTACGCGCTTCACCGTCATTGCAATCCTGATCTCATCGCTGCTGGTGGCATGCGTCGCAACCCCAGCGTTTGTGACGGCGCCGCCGCCAGATGTTGCAATGCCAACCGCAGCTGTGCATGCGCCGACGCTCGCGTCGTTGCAGGTGACGCCTGCTGGCATGCCAGCGTTTTCGCAAGCAAATGTGACTCCATCACCAACGCTGCAACCGGTTCCCACGGCGCTCCCAACACCTATTCCGCCAACCATGCAACCGCTTGGTCCGGGTGGTATGCCGCATCCGTTGCGTGTTCGTCGGTTGCAGTTCGGCGTTCATGCCCATCTGTTCTGGACTGACCGCGCCACACCGCTGCGGCTGGCGCGGGATGCGGGGTTTGGCTGGATCCGCCAGCAGATCCACTGGAAGGACCAGGAAGGTCCTCCTGGCTTCTATGCCTGGGGCGCGGAACTTGACGCGCTGATTGCCGATGTCAATGCGTATGGGCTGAAACTGATGATCTCGATCGTCCGGTCGCCGCACTTCTACGGGCGCAGTGGCAGCGATGGGTTGCCAGAGAATCCTGAAACGCTGGGGAATTTCGTGGCAGCGCTAACGCAGCGGTATAAGGGGCGCATTCACGCTATTCAGATCTGGAACGAACAGAACCTGGCGTATGAGAATGGCGGATATGTCTCAACCGAAGACGCACAGCACTATGTCGAAATCCTCAAAGTAGCATATACCCGCATCAAAGCGATCGATCCGACGATCATCGTCGTGAGCGGCGCGCCAGCATCAACGGCGGTTGACAGCCCTGGGATTGCCATTTCCGACATCCGCTACTACAGTGCAATGTTCTCCTACGAGAACGGCATCATTCGTAACTATGTCGATGCGCTTGGCGTGCATCCCGGCGGTTCCGCCAACCCGCCAGAGACATTCTGGCCCGAAGCGCCGAGTCCAGCACAGGGGTGGACTGACCATCCAACGTTCTACTTCCGCAATGTGGAACGTATTCGTCGGTTGATGGAGGAGTATGGTCTGGCGGACCTGCCAGTGTGGATCACGGAGTTTGGCTGGGCGACACGCAACAATACGCCCGGTTTCGAGTTCGGCAATCAGGTATCATATGAGCAGCAGGCGCAGTATATCGTCAGAGCGATGGAATGGACTGCCGAACGGTACCCGTGGGTCGATGCCATGTTTCTGTGGAACCTGAACTTCGCTCCACTGCGTGCGCGCAACGGCGAACCCTGGCACGAACAGGCGTCGTTTAGCATCATCAACGCCGATTACTCGCCACGTCCTGCGTATTGGGCGATTCAGCAGTACCTCTTGCGGTATCATGCCCGTCGTGAATGAGCAGGTGCAATCGAGCTTTTTGCCGGATACCTCACGGATTGCGGAGGGAGCGGTGCATCGGCGTGTGCCGCTCGCCGCCTTTTTGTTTCTGTTCGCGCTCTACCTGTTGACGGCGAGCGGTCATCTCTATTCGCCCGACGAAGAGGCGATGTACTATGTGACGCGCGGACTGGCGACACGCGGCGACATCGCTATCGAGGGGGACGATCTCGTGCCGATGCCGTTGCGGGAAGGGCGCGATGGACGCAGGGTTTCGCCGTATGGCATCCTTCCTTCGCTGGCGGCGTTGCCATTCTTCGCCCTCGGCGCGCTGCTTGCCAGTGGTGCATCGGTCGAGGTCTACGAGTACCTCACCCGTTTTACGGTCAGTCTGCTGAATGCGCCGGTGACTGCCGCTACCGGCGCGGTTCTGTTCTCATTTGTGGTATCTCTGGGGTATGGCAGGCAGGCGGCATGGCTGGCAGTGGGAGCGTTCGGCGTGGCGAGCCTGGCGTGGCCCTATGCCCGCACCTTCTTCTCCGAGCCACTGGCGGGACTCCTTCTGATCCTGGCAGTCGAACGGGCGCATAGCGCGTCTGCGCGTCATGACCGACGAGCGCTGCTGATCTCCGGCGTTGCGACCGGTCTGCTGGTTGCCACGCGCATCGCTGCGCTGGTTGCTGTACCGTTTTTGATGCTGTATGTGGCAGCGATCACGGTTTCCTGCCTGGGGGCGTCGCGTAGAATAGCGGAGCGACTCCGTGTGATAGTAGCGCACCTGGGTCTATGGAGTCTGGGGTTGGTTCCCGGTGTGGCGCTGGTTATCGGCTACAATCTGGCACGCTTTGGTTTACCGCTGGCGAGTGGCTACGGCGATGAAGCGAGCGCTTTTACTACACCGCTGCTGACCGGATTGACCGGGTTGTTGCTCAGTCCTGGTAAAAGCCTGTTCCTGTACGCGCCGGTTGCGGCGTTGGCGCTGGCGGGTGCGCCGTTGCTGTGGCGGCGCTGGCGCATGGAGGTGGCACTGTTGCTGAGCCTAGTCATCGCTCATGTGATCCTGTACGCACACTGGCATGCCTGGGATGGCGGCGGGGTCTGGGGTCCACGATTGCTGCTGCCGATCGTGCCGTTGTTGGCAGTGCTGGCAGCGCCGGTATTCGAGCGTGCAGCATCGGGAGGACGGGCGTTGCGGCTGGTTGTCGGGATCGTTCTGGCGTTTGGAACGATCAATGCGCTGGCAGGCGTTCTCGTCGACCCGGCGATCTACCTCAATATGGGGATTCCGCACCGTCGGATCTATTTTGAGGCGGCCCACTCGCCATTGCTGGCGCACTGGCGCATTGCCGCGGAACGCTGGCAGGCGCGGTATGGCGGCGGGCAGTGCGTGATCGGCGACGGATTTTACTTTCCGGACGGGCGTGGTGCGTTGCTGCCGCGCATGACTGGCGCATATGGAACGCTATCCTGCCGGAGCGACAGACCGACACTGCTCACACTCCGCATCAACGACGACCGTCCGACCGGCGCGCCGCCGGGCAACCCGACGCTCGACATCGCCGGGCGTCGGGTTGCATTGCGTAGTGGTCAGGGAAGCCTGATATATGTGCTTGCGCCGCCGGGCGCACCGCTAGTGCTGCGGGCGCAGCCGTTTGTGCAGACGATACCAGGAACGGAGCGGCAGCGAATGGTGGGATTGCGGATCGATGCGATCATCGCCATTGATGACTATGGCATTCAACTGCCGCTCTCTGATGCAGCGATCGAACCGCCGCCGGCAAGCCCGCGCTACCGTTGGGGGTGGTATTTCGTTCCAACTGTTCGCCACACGACCGACCTGTGGCTCGGGTATCTACTGCGCAGCGAGATCGGTTTCGTTCGTGCACTGGCTGTCGCCGGGTTGCTGGTCGGCACGGCGCTGGCGGCAGGTGTGGCGGGGAGGAGGAGGTTGGGCGTTGAACATTGAATGTTCAACGTTCAACGTTGTGACGGTGAGAGAGCTGGCACGCCATACGTAAGGAGTGAATGCCATGCATCATCGTACTATATTGGCGCTGGTCCTGTTGCTGCTGCCCATATTCATGGCGACGCGCGACTATTCGGCAGCACGCGCCAATCTGTCGTCTCCTTCGTCGGACAGGCGAGTTTATCTGCCGCTGGTTACACGCCCTGCGACGATCGATCTCGTTCTTAACCAGGTCGAGATCACGCAATCGGTGCAGAATGGCAGCAACACTGTGCCGATGGTTGCGGGTCGTCCAACAGTAGCGCGCGTGTACGTAACCGTATCCGGCGTTACGGAAGCGTCCAACGTGATTGTTGAGGCTTCAGCATCGCGCAATGGCGTTCCCCTGCCCGGCTCGCCGCGCCGCTCGGATCCACGCACGGTGACAACCAGTGTGTCGCGTGGAAACTATGCCAGCAGTTTCAACCTGGCTTTGCCAGCTGAATGGTTGTCGGGCAATGTGCGACTCAGCATTGTCGTTGATCCCGACAATCGGATCACCGAAGTGAACGAGACCAACAATAGTCTGACGCAGACGCTGGAGTTTCTCGCCGTACCGCGCCTCGATCTCACGATCGTGCCGGTTCAGTACACCCACACTCCCAACGGGCGCACCTACCCGGCGCCGACACGCGACACTGTAAGCGACTGGGTAATGCGCGCCTATCCCATCCCTGGCATCAACGTTCGACTGCGTGCGCCAGTTGCCTTCACCGGTGATTTGCGGAGCGGCAATGAATGGGAACGTCTGCTCGATCTGATAACGGATGTCAAATTGAGCGACGGCGCACCGTCTTCGCGGGTCTACTACGGCTTGATACCGATCGCCAATGGGGGCGATCGCTGGTTCAGCAGCGGGATTGCCGGGATCGGGTGGATCGGGTTGCGTGCATCGGCAGGGTTGGATCTGACGGGTTCCACCGATGCTGCTGGTCGCCTTGCCGCCCATGAGATCGGGCACAATCTGGGTCGCTTCCATGCGCCATGCGGTGTTAGTGGCGATCCACGTCAACCTTTTCCATACGCGAATGCTTCAATCGGTCCGGATGTCTATGGTCTCGACATCAGCCGGGCACGTGTCTGGAGTCCGTTTGCACCGGACAATACGAAGGACCTGATGAGTTACTGTCAACCGCAGTGGGTTTCGGATTTTACGTATCAGGGATTGCTGAATAATCAGCGTATCTATGGCGCCAGCGTGATGCAGAGCGGCGCCGGGTATCTGGTGCGTGTTGCGCTGACAGACGACGGCGCCACACTGGAACCGGTGTATGCGCTTGATGGGGTGACGCCGGATGCTCTGCAGCGCGGCGAATACACGGTCGAACTACGGGACGCCGCTGGCGTATTGCTCGCTTCCCATACGGTCGCTGCTGTCGAGGCGGAAGGATCGTACCACTATGGCGAAGAGTCTGTCGGACGCGACCACGATCATGGGCATATCTATCGTCGTATTACCACAGTTGTGCCGATACCTGCCAGACCGGTTGCCAGTTTCCGTCTGATCCACAATGGAGTGGTCATCGCGGAACGGGCAACCGATGCTTTGCCGCCAGCGGTCGCATCCTCCGCAACCATCGCCCGTAACAATACGACCTGGACACTCTCCTGGTCGAACGTATCCGTTCCGGCGCTGGTGCGTTACACCCACGATGGCAGACGCTAGACGACGCTGGGAGTCGATCTGGTCGGCGGACGCCTGTCGCTCGATCCGCAGATGCTTCCTGGCGGCGGGCATGGCAGGTTCGAGATCGTTCTGGCTGACGGTAGCGGCGTCATCGTTGTTGACGGAACACCGGCGGTCACTGCCGATGATGCCCAACCACAGGCGTGGATCGATGGTCCCGTGACGCTGCCGGTTGGTGCGCCGTTGCTGCTCTATGGAAGGGCGTCGGATCGCGATGATGGCGCGATCGACGATCTTGCCTGGCAGGTCAATGGTGTATCGGTATGGACGGGACAGACAGTATTTCTCGACAATCTCGCTCAGGGCGAGTACCATATTCGCCTGACGGCGCGCGATAGCGCAGGGAACGTGGGGTACGCCGATCATCTGGTTCGAGTCGAACAGCGTTGAGGATGATGGCGTAACCAGCAAAGGTCTTTCCAATGTCTGCAATCTCCTTCGAGCGAGCGCTGGAACAGTACGGTGATGACCTGTACCGTCTGGCGGTGTTGTTGTCCCCCGATCAAGCGGCAGCGAATGCACTGCTGGTGCGTACTGCCCGGCAGTTTCGCAATCACGTCGCCGCAGATGTGCGTTCGATTGCGATTGCACTTTGTGAGCAATTGCCAGCGGAACGTGGGCTGTTCAGGAGAGGAGGAGCGCCTGCCTGGGTGACGGCAGGAACGGTGCGAACCGAAGATACGCCGCTGGTTACAGCGATCGCACGCCTGCCGCGCGCGCAGCGGTTGGCGTTAGGGCTGGCAGCGCTGCACGCTTTCACGACCGACAATCTGGCGTCGATGGAACAGGAGTGGCGTGTTCGGGTGCGAGACGCGATCAGGGCGCTGTTGCCAGTTCTCGATCCCGACCTTGATCCG
>JAGHYV010000045.1 GCA_017743475.1 Roseiflexus sp.
ATGAACATATTTGAGACCGATGAGGCGATGCTGCTGGTCGTCGAACTGGCAGGCGTCGAGCTGGCGAATGTTCAGATCGAGGCGCATCCACAGTTCGTGCGGATTACAGGCGTGCGACAGATTGCGGTGCCTCACGATCTGCGTCGCCTGCATCGGATGGAGATCGCTTCGGGATCATTTCAGATCGAGGCACCCTTCGACCGTCCAATCGATCCGGATCGGACAACTGCCCGCTTCAACAACGGATTGCTGGAAATCTGGCTCCCCTTCGCCAGACGCAGTGCACGGCAGATTGTGATTCACGTCCGCCAGGAGGGTGAGCCATGAACGCGCCATCGCTACCCCAGAACGCACCGGAGATACCGGAGATCCTGCCGGTTCTGCCGCTGAACAACGTCGTGCTCTTTCCAGGCATGTTCCTGCCGCTGGTCGTAAGCGGCGACGTGTGGGTCAAACTGGTGGATGAAGCCGCACTATCGACCAAGATGGTCGGCGTCTTTATGCGCACGCAACCTGGCGAGGGGTTCGATCCGCTGGCGCTAGCGCGTACCGGAACGGCAGCGCTCATTGTGCGCATGCTGCGGTTGCCGCATGGGGCGGTGCAGATCCTGGTGCAGGGACAGGCGCGCATCCAGATCATGCAACTGATCGTCAGCGAACCATACCCGCAGGCGCGCATGTCCATCCACCGCGATTCCGCCGTGCTGTCGGTCGAAGTGAGCGGTCTGGCGCGGGCGGCGCTTGCTGCATTCCAGCAGATCATTCAACTCAGCCCAACCCTTCCCGACGAACTGGCAATCGTCGCCGCTAATACCGCACAACCGGGCATGCTGGCAGACCTGATCGCCGCCAACCTGAATCTCAAACCGGAAGATCAGCAACTTGTGCTCGATACGCTCGATGTGCAGGATCGTCTGCGTCAGGTGCTCAGTTTCCTCGAACGTGAACGCGAAATCCTGACGATCGGACGCAAAGCGCAGGAAGAAATGTCGAAGAGCCAGCGCGAGTATGTGCTGCGTCAGCAACTCGAGGCAATCAAGCGTGAACTAGGTGAGACCGATGAACATGCCGCCGAGATTGCCGAGTTGCGGCGGCGCCTGGAAGCGGCGAACCTGCCCGAAGAAGCTCGCAAAGAAGCGGAACGCGAAATCTCCCGCCTGGAACGCATGCCTCCCGGCGCTGCCGAGTATGTCGTTTCGCGCACCTACCTGGACTGGTTGCTCGACCTGCCGTGGAATGTGAGTACGGAAGACAACCTCGATCTGGCGCAGGCGCGTCAGGTGCTCGATGAGGATCACTATGACTTAGAGCGTATCAAGGAGCGGATTATCGAATATCTGGCAGTGCGCAAACTGCGACTGGAGCAGAATGCCGCTGGCAGCGCCCGTGGTCCGATCCTCTGCTTCGTTGGTCCGCCAGGCGTGGGAAAAACTAGCCTGGGCACCTCAATTGCACGCGCGCTGGGACGGAAATTCGTGCGCGTGGCGCTTGGCGGCGTGCGCGACGAGGCGGAGATCCGCGGTCATCGCCGCACCTATATCGGCGCACTTCCGGGGCGCATCATCCAGGGGATCAATCGCGCCGGGAGCAACAATCCGGTCTTCATGCTCGATGAGGTGGATAAACTCAGCGTTGGTTTCCAGGGCGACCCGGCGGCAGCGCTGCTCGAAGTGCTCGATCCAGAACAGAATGCCGCATTTGTTGACCGCTACCTGGATGTCTCGTTCGACCTGAGCCGGGTGCTCTTCATCTGTACTGCCAACCGTTCCGACACCATTCCGCCAGCATTGCTCGACCGGATGGAGTTGCTGGAACTGGCAGGCTATACCGAGATGGAAAAACTGGAGATCTGCCGTCGCTACCTGATCCAACGCCAGCGGAGCGAGCAGGGTCTGGCGGAACGTGGTCCGACGATCACCGAAGCGGCGCTTCGCCGGCTCATCCGCGAGTACACCCACGAGGCAGGCGTGCGCGACCTGGAACGGCGGATCGGCGCCATTTACCGCAAAATGGCGACGCGCGCCGCGGAAGGTCAATCCCTACCAGATCAGGTCGATGCTCCCGATCTCGACGATCTGCTGGGACCGCCGCGCTTCCGCAGTGAGACGCTGCTAGGTGAGGATGAAGTCGGCGTGGTGACCGGGCTTGCCTGGACGCCGACCGGCGGTGATGTGCTCTTTGTCGAAGCGAGTGTCGTGCCCGGTAATGGACAGTTGACCCTGACCGGGCAACTCGGCGATGTGATGAAGGAGTCGGCGCGTGCAGCTCTGACCTACGCGCGTTCGCGGGCGCGTTCGCTGAACATCCCGACCGACTTCGCCCAGATCTGCGATATTCACATCCATGTGCCAGCAGGCGCCGTACCAAAAGATGGTCCTTCGGCTGGTATCACTATGGCAAGCGCCCTGATCTCGGCATTGACTGAGCGTCCTGCCCGCAAGCATGTGGCAATGACGGGTGAAATCACGTTGCGCGGCAAAGTGCTTCCGATCGGCGGCGTTAAGGAAAAACTGCTGGCAGCGCAGCGCGCTGGCGTACACACTGTGCTGCTGCCAAAGGCAAATGCGCCCGATCTGCGGGAAATTCCAGAAGAAACCCGTCAGCATCTCGAGATCATTCTCGTCGAGCATATGGACGAAGTGTTGCCGCATGTGCTCCATCCCCGAAGCGAGCCAGCGACCCAACCTGAGTTGACGCCAGCCGATGGGATGGGAACAGCGCAGGTGACATAGTGGTGTCGTTTACCAATGAAATCTGGAAAGGGGGTCAACAATGGTGTTGAAGGAGCGTATAGACGGTCTCCTGGGAGCAGCCGTCGAGCGCGGCGATGTACCCGGAGTTGTGGCGGTCGTCGTAGACCGCGAAGGAGTGTTATACGAAGGAGCGTTTGGGAAGCGCAACCTGACGACCGGCGAGCCGATGACGCCTGATACAGTTTGCTGGATCGCTTCGATGACCAAGTCGATCACCGGTGCGTGCACTATGCAGCTGGTCGAGCAGGGGAAGCTTGACCTCGACGCTCCCGCCGAACAGTGGGTGCCCATGCTGAAGGAAGCGCAGGTGCTGGAGGGTTGGGACGACGAGGGCAAACCAAAACTGCGCCCGCCGACGCGCCCGATCACGCTGCGCCAGTTGCTGACGCATACGGCAGGGTTTTCCTACGAGTTCTGGAACGCGGATATTCTCCGATACCAGGAAGTGATGGGTGTACCCAACATTGCCACTGGCAAGATCGCGGCGTTGAAGACCCCGCTCCTCTTCGACCCTGGCGAGCGCTGGGAGTATGGCATCAGCATTGATTTCGCCGGTCTGGCGGTCGAAGCGGTCAGCGGCAAAAAATTAAGCGCATATATGCAGGATCATCTGCTTGGTCCGCTGGGTATGAACGACACGGCGTTCAAAATTCGCCCGGACATGCGTGCACGCCTGGCAACGATCCACGCACGTGGCGAAGATGGCGCGCTCACACCGATAGAGTTTGAGCTACCGCAGGACCCCGAGTTTGATCTGGGTGGCGGCGGGCTGTACGGCACGGCAGGCGACTACGCGCGCTTCGTGCGGATGGTGCTCAACCGCGGCGAACTCGACGGCGTGCGTGTGCTCGACGCCGAGACGGTTGATCTGATGTGCCAGAACGTCATTGGCGATCTACGGGTCACGCCGATGAAAACAGTGATGCCACAGTTTTCGAACGATGCCGAGTTCTTTCCAGGGCTGCCCAAGGGATGGGGGTTAACCTGGCAGGTTAATCTCGAACCGGCGCCCACCGGTCGTTCGGCGGGCAGTCTGCAATGGGCTGGTATAGCGAACTCGTACTTCTGGATCGATCCTGTCCGGGGCATTGGCGGTGTGTACATAACGCAGATCTTGCCGTTTGCCGACACGAAATCATTACCGTTGTTCGAGGCGTTTGAGACGGAAGTGTACCGCGCACTGGGTTGAGCGCACGCAGGGTTTGTTCTACCTCATACGCCCGCTAGGATGGCAGGGTTTTTCTTCCAGCCCCGCAAAGCGGGGCTGGAGTGTGTTCAGCGCAGATCGCGCAGGCTCATGAACAATATAACCTGCACCAGTGATGTAACGGCACTGGGTACAATGACGCCAAGACACTTCGTTCGACAGGAAGACAAACGCCATGGCACACATCGAACTCACCTGGATCCCCGACCAGACATTCCTCGGCGTGGACAGCACCAATCACAGTATTGTCCTTTCGCCCGGCGGCGGCGTGGGGGTCAAACCCTCGGAGACCTTGTTGATCGCGCTGGCTTCGTGCTCGGCGGTCGATCTGGTGGAAATTCTGAAGAAACAGCGGTCGACGCTCCATCGACTGATCATTACCGTTGATGGCGAGCAAGACGCCGATCCGCCGTGGCGGTACCGCCGGATCTCTCTTCGTTACCGAGTAACCGCCACAGGCGCGACGCTCGACAAGGTGCAGCGCGCAGTCGATCTGGCGCTCAACAGATACTGTTCAGTGCGCTCTTCGCTGCACCCGGAGATCGATGTCACCTTCCAGGTTGAACTGAGCTAGCCGGATCAGGAGTGACGGCGAACTACCACTGCTGTGGCGTTGCAGAGCGAAAACCTTTATAGCAGCTCTCAGATACATTGACCCTTTGTCTGGGTCTGCCGCGTCGCGCGAGACGCCCGCTTCCGGCGAAGTGTAGACCAAAGTTCATTTTCGGTCGCTGCGTGGGGCGCGCAACTCCAGGAATGTTCAACCCCGTCCATTGGGTTCAACCTTATATAAAACCTCCCGCGTTCTCAGCGTTGCAACACTACTTCACGCGGCGCCACCGACGATTTTGATCGTATGCGCAGGCGCATCGGCGAGTGGCGAAGGCAGCGTTACCGTCAGCCCGCTGTCGTGTTGCACAGCGGCGATGTCGCCGTAGCCGAACAGGGTAACGCTCGCTCCGGCGGGGATGGTGAGACCCTTGAGCGTAACCTGTGGTTGCCGCGGCGTGTCAAGCAGTATCGCGTACAGGTCTGATCCCTTGCGCGTGAAACGCACCCCGATACCGCCATCGGTTGTTCCTTCGGCGCGCGTCCAGGGACGTGAGCCGTAGATCGCCTCGCCATTGACTGCCAGCCATGATCCAAGCGCTTCGAGGCGCTCCGCCTGTTCGGTCGGAATGGTTCCATCGCCCATCGGACCAACGTTGATCAACAGGTTGCCGTTCTTGCTGACGATATCGACGAAAGAGCGCACCAGTTCGGCGGGCGAGAGCATATCGTCAACCGTTTCATTGCGATTGTAACCGAACGAATACCCCAAACCGCGGCACGACTCCCATTTTTCGGCTTTGATGTCGGGGAAGACGGCATATTCAGGCGTGCGGAAATCGAAGTGCGGCGGAGCGGGCAGCATCCCCTGAGCGATCGCCTGCATGATCGCCGCCGGGTCAGGCGGACCATCACCAACCGGCACCTGAGTGAAACGATCATTGATCACGCCTTCAGGAACAGTGTTGTAGTAATAACTGAACAGTTCCGGCAGATTCGCAGCTGCCGGATACCCGATGTCATTCCACAACACGCTCGGCTGGTAGCGGTCGATCAACTCCTTCCAGTGAGCGTTGGCATACTCAACATACTCTGGTTGCTGCGGCACCCCCATGAACAGGTCGACAATATCAGCGATCACCCGGTCGTTGAATGTCCAGTCGAGTCCGCCGGAATAGTAGAGACCCATGCGCAGCCCTGCGTCGCGCACGGCCCCAGTGAGGTCACCGACCAGATCGCGAGTGGCGTGGTACCCATCGCGGAACGGATTGGGGCGGGCGCTAGGCCAGAGCAGAAAGCCATCGTGATGTTTGGCGGTGAGAACGACATACCGCGCGCCAGAGCGCCTGAATAGATCCGCCCACTTCGATGGATCCCAGGACGACGTGTCGCGGTTGAAGGTCTCGGCAAAACGCTCATACGGAAAGTCAGCGCCAAAGTGCTGTGCATGGTACGATGCCGTCGGACTGCCCGGAATGCGCAGCGAGTTCATGTACCACTCGGCGTAAGGGTTGCGTGCAAACCATCCCTGCCATCCCTCTTTTGCCACTACCTCATGGAGCGGTCCAGTCGTCGGCGCCCATCCCGGCACGGAATAGAGACCCCAGTGAATGAAAATCCCCAATTTGGCGTCGTGGAACCAGTCGGGAACGACGTGAGCACGGACAGATTCGAGAGTTGGTTCGTACGTCATTGCTGTTCCTTTCTCTGGGTTGGAGGTTCGACACGCCGTTACGGTAAAGCTCCGGCATTAAGCGACCATGAGGAGCGCTCAGCTGCCCCCGCAACCTTCAACGTGCAACGTGCAACCGCCACGCCGGACCATTCGGATATTCGTACATCGCCAGTGATTCGGGCTTCATCTCGATGCTATACCCCGGCTTTTGCGGCGGCATGTAACGGGCATTGCGAATGACGACCGGATCGAGAAAATGTTCGTGCAGGTGATCGACATACTCAATCACACGATTCTCTAGCGAACCGGAGACGCAGATATAATCCCAGATCGACAGATGTTGCACATATTCGCACAACCCAACGCCGCCAGCGTGCGGGCAGACTGGCACGCCGAATTTCGCCGCCATCAGGATGACTGCCAGCACTTCGTTCACCCCACCGAGGCGGCAGGCATCGATCTGGCAGAAACTGATGGCGTTTGCCTGCAACAACTGTTTGAAGATAATGCGGTTCTGCACGTGCTCTCCGGTGGCGACGCCAACTGGCGCGACTGCGCGGGCGATCGCCGCGTGACCGAGGATGTCGTCGGGACTGGTTGGCTCTTCGATCCACCAGAAGTCGAATTCGGCAAGCTCGCGCATCCAGGCAATCGCCTGTGGCACATCCCACACCTGGTTGGCGTCCGCCATCAGTTTACGATCAGGTCCAATAATCTCGCGGATCAGGCGGGCACGGCGACGATCAGCATCGAGATCACGCCCGACTTTCATTTTGATATGCTGGAAGCCAGCGTTGATTGCCTCCTGGCACAACTGACGAACCTTATCGTCGGAGTAGCCGATCCATCCGGCAGACGTGGTATAGGCGGGAAATCCCTGCGCCAGCATGTTGGCCTCGCGTTCGGCGCGTGTCGCTTCCTGATGGCGCAGCAGATCGCGTGCCTCGTCGGGCGTCAGAGCATCAGAAATGTAGCGGAAGTCGATACAGCGTACCAGTTCGTCCGGCGACATATCAGATAACAACTTCCAGAGCGGCTTCTGCTCAACCTTCGCCCACAGATCCCAGACGGCATTAACCACTGCGGCGGTCGCCAGATGGATGACTCCCTTTTCCGGACCGAGCCAGCGCAACTGGCTATCACCGGTGATCATACGCCAGAAGGCGCCCATGTTGGCAGTGATCGACTCAAGGGAACGGTTCAACACCATGGGGAACAAGGCGTGGCAGGCAGCGACACACAACTCATTGCCGCGCCCAATGGTGAAAGTCAGCCCATGCCCGGTCAGACCCGGAACATTAGTGTGCAGCATAACATATGCCGCCGAGTAGTCGGGATCGGGGTTCATCGCGTCCGAACCGTCGAGAGTGCGGGAGGTAGGAAACCGAATATCGCGCGCTTCGGCGCCGATAATGGTGATCGCCATACGCCCCATCGCCTTTTCCAATAAAATATATACGACAGGCGTAGTGTACGATGGTGTCTCTTCAGTGTCAAGTCTTACCCGGTGCGACGCGGCAGAATGGGAATAAGCATCCGTAGTTATCTTTGAAAGAGTCTTGACAGATCCAGCGAAAGCAATATAAAATATCAAAGTCCAACTGCAAAAAGGATATGTCACCACAGCGACGCGGCGTCTACTCTATTGTCTGGCCCAGACGTATGCTCCGCCGCGCACTGAATTGCATTTTGTTTTCGGCGTTCTCTGTGCGCTCAGCGTCTCAGCGGTGCATGGTTACAGTGAAGTGATTATCACCTTCCAGATTATTGTGTTCAACGTATCATGACCGATCTGCCACAACGCACCATGACCGAACAGGTTATGGCGCGCCTGCGTGATATGATCCTGAGCGGCGAACTGGCACCGGGGTCGCGTCTCGATCAGAACGACCTGGCGCGACGTTTCGGCGTCAGCCTGGTGCCGCTGCGCGAGGCGCTGGCGCGCCTGCAATCGAGCGGGCTGGTGCGCATCGTACCGCACCGCGGCGTCTTTGTTGAGTCGTTGTCGGTTGAAGAACTGCTCGATATCTACCAGGTGCGCGAGGCGCTCGAAGACCTTGCGTCCCGTCTTGCCGCGCCGCGCCTAAGCGCCGCCGATCTGGCAACCCTTGATCGATTGAAGATCGAGATGGAACAGACTGCAAAGATAGACGATTTCGATGCCTTTCTCGATCTGCACCGCGACTTTCACTTTACCATCTACCGCGCCGCCGGGCGACGGCATCTGCTCCAGTTGATCTCGCAACTCTGGGATTTGAGCGCCCGCTATCGACGCTTTCAGTTGTACGCTTTTCCCGAGCGGATGCACACTTCCCTCTTCGAAATCCAGGCGATCCTCGAGGCGTGTCACCGGCGCGACCCCGATGCGCTGGCGTTGTTGGTGCGCTACAAAGTGCATCAGACGGTCGTCAGTCTGCTCGATGTAATGCGGCGTGAACCGACGGCAGCGTCGCTGGTCAACGGTAAACATGCCGATGAACGATAAGCGATCTTCATTGCCCCAGAGGATGTGGAGTGTATGAGCGGGGATACCTGATATGCGCCTCTTTGCACGACAACGTCCCGATGATCGCGGCGTCGCTCGTCACTCTTGCGCTGGTTGTTGTGTGCGGATGCAGCGCGGTTCTGTTTGCTATCCGTTGTAAAGCTATCGCACTACCGCAGTTTGCGCTCGATGTGGGTCTGACTCAGGTGCTGGGGCGTCGCTCGACGGTTCGGGAGTACTCATATGTGACATCATGCCTGCTCGACCCGTCCGGGCGCGATCCTGCCATCTATACTGTCTGGTTGATCCTGCGTTCTTCTCATTCTGACACGCGTCCTCAGGTGATCCGACTGACGAGTGCGCCTGTTGACGAGGGACCGTAAACTTTTTCCTGACGATTGATCCGGAAAATTATAAAATACACACGTCTTCTTCGTCTCTCGACGCACCTTGCTGTGTCGTCGCGCAGGTCCCGTTCGTCGGACGGCTAAATGCGAACGATGCGTATCGATGGCGCCTCATCGCCGTGCATCTTCTTCGAGATCATTCCGCCGCTCTCCAAACCAGCGCTGGCTACTGTGGCAATCTTTGCGTTTATTGGAAACTGGAGCAATCTGCTTGATCCATTGATCTACATTCGCTCACAAGATCTGTACACCCTTGCACTCGGGCTGAACCTGTTCCGCGGACAGAACTTCACGCAGTTCAACCTGCTGATGGCAGTTTCGATCATTACGCTGATCCCGGTTCTCACCGTTTTCTTCCTGTCACAGCGCCTCTTCGTCCGGGGGGTGACTCTGACCGGCATGGGAGGGCGATAGGGCGCTCAGGGGGGACGCCTGCATACCCTGCGGGCGGGACGCCCGCGCACCCAGGAAGGATGTGAATCACCCATCCTCAAAGACCCAGTTCTGCTGACGCGCGATCTCGCGCAGGGCGCGCGTCAGCGCCTCAAGTTGCTTCAGCAGCAGCCCGACTTTCATCGGCGCGTCCTGATCCTGGCGCACCCACCTGATCAGATCGCCCTCGGCATGTGCACGAAACAGGCGTTCGGTTTCATCGAGCATCTGATCGAGTGAACGAATGCGGAAGACGCGCGCTTTGTTCTTTGGCTGATTCTCAATCGTCTCTTCCTCGATGCCGGGAGCGTCCAGGTCTGCATCCGGCGTTTCCTCGTCCCACAGATCGGCGCCGTGCTCATCGTCGGGCAGCATACCGGCTGCAGCGCCCTTGAGCAACGAACCGTCAGACGATGGGCGAGCAACAACCGGCGCGCTGGCAGTGAGATCGATCCCCTGTTGCAGCGCGTGGAGCGCATCATCGAGCGAAAGATTGGGGTTGGCGGCAAAAAAACTTGCCAGGCGACTGATCTCGGCTGCCGACATGCCTTCTTCCACCGCAGCGCGCGCCAGTTCGATCTGCGTGCGTTCATTTGGCACACGTCTCAGGTGTTGCGCCTGGGTGACGTTCAATTCGCCTTTCCGCAGATACTCCTGAATTTCGAGCGGCAGGTCGAGCAGGCCAAGATAGCGCCGCACTGTACGGGGTGAGAGACCGACCATGCGTGCAGTGGCTTCATCGAGCGCGTTCTCTTCGCTGATACCGCGATCCAGCGCAATCTGTTCGCGCAATTTCTGAAACGCGCGCGCCTGCTCGAGGTCGTTCAGGTCGCGGCGCTGAAGATTTTCGGTCAACTGGCGCAGGAACGCCCGCGGATCATCGGGATCGAGCAGCACGCATGGCACCCGTTCCAGCCCCAGTTTCAGCGCAGCAAGCCGCCGTCGGTTACCATACACTACCCGGTAGCGGCCGCGTCCGAGATCGACAACGCCGAGCGGTTGCAGCAAGCCATACTCAGCAATCGTCGCCGCCAGCCCATCAATATCGCCAGGGTCCTCGCGAACGCCCTGCGGATCCGGCTCCAGCGCTCGCGGATCGATCCAGAGAAGTTGCATGCATCCTCCAACAGAACAGCATATCTGCACAGGTGTTCGGGGTGAGTATATCAGAAGTTGCAACGGACGACAAGATTCGGTGCTATAATCGCAACAGCGCGCCCTCGCACAGCGTCTTTCTCAGTAAAGAACATTGATGCAGGACAAGGGAGGACCCCTATGACCACGCGACAGGCGCTGGCGCAGGAGATCGCCGATGCGCAACGGACGATCAGCGCATTGACCGAGGAGATCGCTGCAACCCGCAGTTACATCACTGCCAATGAGCAGGTGCTCCAGAGTCAACCTGCATCGTTGCGCGCGATCACCGAAGAGGGGCTGGCAAAAGCGCGCGCCAGCCTGGCGCGCAAAGAGGCGGAACTTCGGATTGCGCAGCAAACGCTGGCGAATGCGCAGCGCACGCTGGCGAAGGTCGAGGAGATTGGGCGCAAACAGGACGAGATCCGCAAACTCGAGCAGGACCAGGCGACGATCAATGCGCTGCTCGAACGCGCCCGCAGTGAACTTGCGCGCCTCGAAACCGAACTTCTGACGATGACCGGTCTGGTCGCTGTTCCGCCGTTTGCGCTGGTGCTGAGCGATGGGCGAACCGTGCCGCTGCCGACCGATCGCGCCGAGATGCTGATTGGGTGTCAGGACCCGGCGGATCATATCTTCCCCGATATTGATCTGTCACCCTTCGATGCACGCTCTAGCGGTGTCAGCCGGCGGCACGCGCTGCTGCGCTATGCTGGCGGTCAGTGGACGATCACCGACCTGGGCAGCGCAAATGGAACTTTCGTGAACGACGCGGCGCTCACGCCGCAGACGCCGGTTGCACTGCCTGATGGCGCGGTTGTGCGTTTGGGCGCATTCGTTATAACCTTCCGCTCGAAGGCGCAGAGTAAGACGGTGCGTTTGTAATGGCGACACTTCCCCTGCCTGCACTGGTTGGTCTGGAACTTGCGCAACAGGCGTTGCTGCTGCTGGCAGTCGAGCCGCGCCTGCGGGGGATGGCGGTGGGTGCGCCTGCTGGCGCAGGGAAGAGCAGCCTGGCGCGTGGCATGCGCGATCTGCTCTGCTCCGATGACCGGTCGGTTCCATTTGTAGAGTTGCCGCTTGGCGTCGATGAAGCCGGTCTGCTGGGGGGGCTGGATATCGAAGCGACGCTGCGCGTCGGGCGGCGGGTCGCACGTGCGGGGGCGCTGGCGCGCGCCGATGGTGGCATCCTCTATGCCGATCAGGTCAATCTGCTGCCTGATGCGATCATCAATCCGCTGATCGCCGCAATCGATACGGGCGAAGTGCGTCTGGAGCGCGAGGGTCTCAGCATCCGCTCTCCCGCGCGTTTCGTCTTCATCGGATCCTACGATCCGGCTGAGGGTTTGCCACGTCGCCACCTGCTCGACCGGCTTGGTCTGCTGCTGGTGTTGCCGCGCACGATGAACGAGCAGGCGCGCGCCGAAGTTGTACGGCGCAATATGAGTCACGCATCCATGCAGGCTTCTGATGCGTACACCGAAGAACTCGATCTCTTGCGCGGGCTGGTGCTGGCGGCGCGTGAGCAACTACCGAAGGTCCAGATCACAGACGAGCAGATCGAACAGTTGCTGGCGATGGCAACGCTCTGTGGCGTCGAAGGGCATCGCGCCGATACGTTTGCCGTCTATGCCGCCTGTGCCGCAGCTGCGCTTGGTCTGCGCGACCGGGTCGAGCAGGAAGACCTGGAGCTGGCAGTTCGGTTGGTGATTCTACCGCGCGCGACCCGTCTTCCCCCTCCGCCAGATCAACCGCCCGATCAGGCGCCGCCTCCACCTCCGCCCGATGCTGAAAACGATACGTCCGACGCACCGCCTGAACCGCCATCGGACGAAGAGTTGACCATTCCGCCCGAACAGGTACTCAGTGCGCTGGCTGCCGAATTGCCGGTTGAACTGGAGCAACTGCCGTTCCGCGCGTTGCGGCGCGGCAAGACCGGTTCGCGTGGAACGGTTGCGGGGAAGCGCGGACGGCATATTCGGAGCATCCCTGGCGATCCGCGACGGGGCAGGATCGATGTGTCTGCCACCCTGCGGGCTGCTGCGCCGTTTCAGTCGCTCCGTCGTTCGCAGGCAGGCGCAGATGCGCAATCATCGCGGGTGTTGCTGCGCGCCGATGATCTGCGGATCAAACAGTATCGGAGCAAGGCTGGCGCTCTGTTCCTTTTCGCGGTGGACGCCAGCGGCAGTATGGCGTTGCACCGCATGCGTCAGGCGAAAGGCGCGGTGCATGCACTGCTTCAGAAGGCGTATGTCCACCGTGATCGGGTGGCATTGCTGGCATTCCGCGGGCAAAGCGCCGAACTCCTCCTGCCGCCATCGCAGAGTGTCGAGCTTGCGCGACGCGCACTCGATCTGCTTCCGACCGGCGGCGGCACACCGCTGGCAGCCGCGCTGCTGGCAGCCATCGACGTGGCGCAACAGGCGCGCGCGCGCGGCATTATGCAAACGGTGCTGGTGCTGTTGACCGATGGGCGGGCGAACGTTGGATTGCGCGCCGGGCGCGATCACGTTGCCGAAGAGTTGCAAACACTTGGTCGTGCGGTAGTAGCATCCGGTATTCAGACGATTGTGGTTGATACGCAGCGAACATACCTGAGCCGGGGTGAGGCGCGCAAACTCGCCGAATGGCTCGCTGGAGAGTATGTGTACCTCCCAAATGCGCAGGGCGAGCAGATCGCCGCGCTAGCGGTCGAGCGTGTGGATCGGACGCTCTGACAATCGTGGTGTGCAGTTCGGCGCGTCGCCAGCCACGCTGTATCCCTATTTCAACTGTTACAAATCTGGAGTGCAACGTGATGCTCAATCCGGTCAAAGTTTCCAATACTTCGTCCGGAAAACAGAACACGCTTCTCATTGAACGATCCAAAACAGATTGCTTCAATTTCTCGCTGGTTGTGTATGCTGTGAATACCAACTTTCAACCCCTTGTAGGAGAAGGGGGCAGGGGGATGCTCACAGGGGTAGACGTTTTGGCAAGCCCTTGTGCGCCATCTCCCGTTTCAGCCATCAGAACGCCCGAACTCCCCCTTCTCCCACAAGGGGAGAAGGGGGTTGGGGAGATGAGGGCCAAAGGTGCACGAGAATGCAGAACATCGCTCATCTCTCCCAAAAACTCTATCCTTAATGAGGCTGGGGGATGAGAGCAAAAGCGCACGGGAATGCAGAAAACTGCTCATCTCTCCCAAGAACTCTAACCTATAGCGCTTGAATGCCAGGCCTGCTCACGCGCAACCTTCCAACCTTAAAACCTAAACCTTAAACCAGCACCCCCATCCACGCCAGCGTTGCCGTACATCCAACCGCTGCCAGGGTCAGCATCGTGTAGTACACACGCCCCGGAATCGACCACCATCCACGCGCCCAGGAAAGCGCTGCACAAGCGATAATCGCAACGGTGAGTGCGGGAAGCGTCCAGATCGTTGCCAACATCGTGAGTGAACGCGGCCATCCGTAGAACAGGGTTGCGTCGTTGGCGAGCGCCATCTGCACAAATGTCACCAGAACCGTGGCAACAAACATTACCCCCGTCACTCCCGCCAGCACAATCAGCCAGCGCGCAAGCGTCGCGCCTGCCGAAGGCCTGGGCGCTTCGCCGCCGGTGATCAAACGGAACACCCAGCCCAGGGGCCAGACCACCCACGCCGAAAGAAGCGCCAGCAGCGCGGTGAGAAACGCGCCAAACGGTATCAGACCACTCGCATCAAGAGTCGCAAGCGCGAATGCCACTGGCGTGAATATCACGGTCGCCGGTGAAATGAAGCGCGGTCCCGTGCTTTCGGCGAGGCAGGAAGCATCCGGTTGCTGCAACGGGTTATCAAGAAACGACGCCAGGATCGTGTCGGCGCAGGCGCTCGAACCAACCGCCGCATGCCCGGTGTCAGGGAATGTATATACATATGCCTGGCTCAGTGTGCGCGCAACCACATCACCGAACGCAGGCGGCGTGATCGGATCGAACCGCCCCGACAGAATCAGCGTCGGCACATCGCTGACCACCGGTTCATCAACAAACGGTTCAAGCAGTTCGACCTGCCAGACAGCACAGCGTTCCAGGTACCCTTCGAGACTGCGTCGCCCGTCGAGCGCAATAAAGGGACGCACCCCCTCCAGCGGCGCGTCCTCCGGCGTGAAATCGGCATCCTCGGCGCAGATCACCGAGTAGTGCATTCCCAGGCTAAAGGTGCGATCAAACACGATCAGCGGTAACACCTGCCCCAGCACACGAAAATCGTTGCGCGTTGCGTCATCGATGATCCGTGGAATTGCCGGGATGAAATCCGACGAGTACATGATCTGGAAGAGAACACTTGCGAAACTGTCGCCATCAAGCACCGCGTTGTACGTTTTGCCGGTTTCGTTATCGGTGATTGGCACGCGCGCCGGTTCGCGGTTGAGCCGTTCGATGACAGTCACCAGTGATTGTTCCAGGTTTGGGTAAGCGCTGCGACATCCGGTATCAGCTGCGCATGCGTCAAACAGTTCGGTGTAAACGCGATCCTGTGACCGAGGTCCTTCGGTCAGGTAATTGACGCTAGCCGGCACAACTGCGTCGAGCACGACGCTCCGCAAAACGTCGGGATGATCGCGCATGACATGCTGCGCCAGCAACGTGCCATAAGAGACGCCGTACAAGTTGATCTGCTCATATCCCAGAGCGCGCGCTAGCGCAGCGACATCGGCAGCATTCTCGACACTGTTGAAGGCGGAAACATCGATCCGCTCACGTTCCAGGCGACGACGACAGGCTGTGACTGCCTCCAGCGACAATCGATTGGATTCTTCGTAGGTCAACTGTTGTTCGATGGTGCGCTCGACCAGTTCCCACTGTTCCTCGCAGACTAGTGAAGGTTCGGAATAGAGTGTACCGCGCTGATCGAATAGCACAATGTCGCGGTCAATCAGATCACGCAGACGGTTGCCGGGGTTGAAGAGAATCCTGGTGTACGCGTCGATGGTCGAGCCACCCGGACCGCCCTGCAACATCACCAGCGGATCGGGTTTGCGATCAGCGGCGCGCGATTTGATAATCGCCACCGCAAGCCGAATAACGGGACCGTCAGGACGTTCGTGGCGCTCTGGAACCTGCAACCAGCCGCACTCCAGATCGCGTCCTTCCACTGCGCCAGATGGCAGTTTGAACATACAGTCATCGGGTTGAAACGTTCCAGTCGGAGTGGCTGCCTGGACAGGAGATGCGATGAATGACACCATCAGTGTCAGGATGATCACGAGCAGCATCGCGCTGCGCTGGCGAATGATAATCAAAACGAAGACCCCTTCCGGTATCAAAAAATTATGCGACAAATGTATGATACATACATATTGCAACAGACAACGCTCTTCCTGCGTTGATACTATGGTACCAGTATTTTGAACGGCGCGAATACACGAGTATTCTGACATGCTCAACGTAGCCTTTCAACGTCGCCGCACATCAATTGTGCTGCTGTTCCTCCTGCTGATTGCCTCGTTGATGCTTCCGGTTGCGGCGGGTCGTGCAGAGTCGGAGGATCGTGTGCGGGTTATCATCGTCCTGCGCGCGCCTGCGGCGGCAGACCGGTATGATCTGATGGCGCCTGATGCGATCGCGCAGGTACAGGAACAATTTGCGCCAGCCGCCGTTGCCGCAGGCGCGCGCGAAGTCGCCCGCCTGGACACACTGCCGGCGGTGATTCTGGACGCGCCGCGGAGTGCGCTGAACCGTCTGGCAAACCACCCGCTGGTGGCGAATGTTGCCGAAGACGCACTGGCGATGCCGCACTTGTCTAGCAGCGTCCTGCTGATTCACGCCGATCTGGCGCAACAGGAAGCGAATGGTGCCGGCGTGGCAATTGCCATCGTTGATACTGGTGTTGATGCTGCGCATCCATTCCTGGGCGGGCGGGTGATCGCAGAAGCATGCTTCTCGACGAATAATGCCGCGCAGGGGGCGACCTCGCTCTGTCCCGGCAACGGATCCGCAGCGTTCGGTCCTGGCGCTGCCGCGCCCTGTTCGCTGTCGAACTGCGACCATGGGACGCATGTCGCCGGTATCGCTGCCGGAAACAGCGGCGTCGCGCCGGGTGCGTCGATCATTGCGGTCCAGGTCTTTTCGCGGATCGCCAATTGCTCGGCGTTCTCATTGCCGTCGCCATGTGCACTCAGTTACGTTTCTGATCAGTTGCGCGCGTTCGACTGGCTGGCATCGACCACCTTCACACCGCCGCTGGCGATTGTGAATCTGAGTCTGGGCGTAGGGACGTTCACCAGTGTCACGGCGTGCGACACAAGCCAGATTGGCACAGCAATGTTCCCCGCGATTGCAACGCTGCGCAACCAGGGAGTGACGACGGTCGCTTCATCGGGCAACAACGGCGCGACCAATGCGCTCAGCCTGCCGGGATGCCTGTCGAACGTCGTCAGCGTTGGTGCAACGACAAAGACGAATCCAGAGCAGGTTGCGTCGTTTTCCAACAGCGCCCCCTTTTTGACACTGCTGGCGCCGGGAGTTGGGATCGTTTCATCGACGACGGGCGGGGGATTTGCGCCAAAGTCGGGAACATCGATGGCAGCGCCGCATGTGGCGGGGGCGCTTGCACTGTTGCGTAGTGCGCGACCTGGATACCCTTCGGATGCCTATGTCACAGCGCTGGTCAACACCGGAACACCGATTCTCGATACACGCAACGGTGTGATCAAGCCACGCATCGATGTTGCGGCTGCACTTGGTGCGCTGGCCCCAATGCAGAAGCGTGCGTTCTTGCCGCTGGTTGTGCGTCCGTAAGCTCAAGGGTACGGTTGCCCGGGTAGGGTTCAGGGATGCCATCTCCGTCCCGATCAACATTGTATCGGATCAAGGCGTCCCAGATCGGGCCACTGCGCATCCACACAGATAGTACTCTTCCCGAAACGCTCCAGACGCATCCGAATTATGGCAGGCCGTACCCGACCAGCACTGTCGCATGCTGTCCCTACAGACGCAACCTCACCGACTGAATCGCCGGGTAGATATCGACGATCACTGGCACACCCCGGTCGATCAGATTGCGCAACACGTGCTCGCCATCAGTACGGGAAAGATTGACGAAATGCGTACTGTAGCCGCGTCGCCGTAGCTGCAGCACCTTGAGGGGCGGCAGGGTTTACCGAACCTTGGCTTAAACGGCAGACCCACTTTGTAATCGCGGCTCGCCACGCAACAGGTTGAGCGTATTGGCAAGCGAAGTGAAACTGCATTCGTTAAACCCCTGCCCGCTGACGGGTCAGGCGATGGGTCAGCATTTGCAACAATGCAGCGAACGTATAGAGGAAATGAAGGACATAGGTTTTCCTTGCTTGCTTAGTCGAGACACTGCGGTTCAACGTCTCAACCGGGAACCTTCCACCGTCCCACCTTATGCAACGCTGCCTGCAATCTTCAACAACGCACCTTACGACGCCACACACGCCACAACGCCCCGATCTCTGGCAGGCCAGTAAAGATGTATGCCAGCCAGACTGCCCAGAGCGCGGGCCAGATGGATACCAGCAGGAATGCAATGCCGACCGCTGCCCATCCCAGGATACCAGAGACGACCATTGGCGTGCGCGTGTCGCCGATGCCGCGCAGAGCACCGCCTATCACAAAAGTACCCGCCCAGAGTGGTTGCGCCAGCGCGACGACCTGCACCGCTGTTGCGCCAATTGCGATCAACTGCGGATCGCCGCTGAATATCCCGACCATCTGCGGCGCGAACAGGATGAAGAGCACCCCCAACCCGCCCATCCAGATGATCGCCCAGCGCGTTGCCACATTTGTTACCGCGCGCGCTTCGTCGATCCGCCCGGCGCCGACCGCCTGCCCGACAAGCGCAGTCGTCGCCAGGCTGAACCCGATCCCCGGCATGAACGAGAGCGAGAGGACATTCAGCACCACGCGATGTGCGGCAAGCGCCACGGTGCCCAACCCGACGACAATCGGCGTCAGTGCAGCGAACGATGTGATGATAATGATCTCCTCCAGGGCTGCTGGCGCACCAAGCCATACGACCTCGCGTGCAGTGCGCCAGCGCGGTCGCCACGTTCCAGGTCCGCCAACCCGTATTCGCGTGCTGACTTGCAAGAGGATGAACAGAAAAAGTGCCGCGCCGACAACGCGCGCAATCAGTGTGCCCCAGGCACTGCCAGCCACACCGAGTGCTGGCATGCCGAGATGCCCGTAGATCAACCCCCATGAGGCGATCAGGTTCAGTACATTTGCCAGTGCGGTCACCAGCATGGGTGTGCGGCTGTCACCCGCTCCCCGCAACACGCTTCCGCCGATCAGCATGAGCGCCAGCGCCGGAATGCTCGCCGCACTGATCGTCAGATACTCCGCTGCAACGGCAGTGGCATCGGGCGCCATGCCGTACAGCGCCACGACTGGTGTCGCAAAGATCAACCCGGCAAGGGTGATCGGCAGCGATAGCACAATTCCCCATAGCAGCGACTGACCAGCGACATGGCTTGCCCGCACAGTATTGCCTGCGCCAATCGCCTGGGCAACCAGCACCGATGCGCCGACTGATAGCGAACTCAGCGCTGCCATGACAATGAACAAAACATTCAGCGCCGTGCCGACGCCTGCCAGGGCGACGATACCGATACCTGCCACCAGAATGGTATCGGCAATGCCAAGCACTGTGTGGAGGAGGTTCTCGCCAATGGCAGGCAGCGCCAGACCCATCACCCGGCGCCGCAGCGGCGATGAGGGACGTGCTGCACTCTCCGACACGATAGCGGGCGTGACCGCGTCGGCAGTTGATGGAACGATGTCAGGAATAGTCACACACTTCTCCATGCTGGTGTTATCGCTCTGCCAGATGTATGTCTCGACGTTGAACGTTCAACGTTCAACCCTCAACCCCTACGCTGCTGCCCGGCGGAAGGATGCCGCACGGCGCGCCATCTCTTCACGCAGGGCGTAGTGATCGTGTTTGATATAGCGCAACGCACCCATGTAGAACACAAAACAGAGCATCCAGGCAGTGACGCAGATCCACGTAATTGCGGCTTGCAGATCGTACATGTCGGCGATAATACCAGCAAGCAGCGGCGCAAGCGCTGCGCCGCTGTTTTCGATAAAGTATTCGAATGCCTGCGCCGTGCTGCGTACTTCTAGCACCGTTATATCGTACACCGTTGCAATGACATTTGGCGACGACAGCGGCATAAAGAGCGCCGTCAGACACATCAGTACAAAGAAGTTGGTACGCTCCTCAACCGGCGTTTGCATCGCCAGGTAGAGAAAGATCGCACCCATCAGGACTCCTACGCTGGAGACCAGAATGCGCCCGCGCGTCGTGCGCTTGAACGCCCAATCACCCAGAACGCCGCCGATAAAACTGCCGCTCGCCAGGATCAGAATAACTGGCGCGACCGTCAGCAGGATGCTTTCTTCGTCGTAGCCGCGCTCGCGCGCCAGATAGGTGAAGAACCAGTACGTAATGACATTCCACGGAAAGACCCCCGCAAACCCCTGGAGAAACACGAACCACATGGTGCGTTTTCCCAGTACAGCGCGCATTTCAGCCCACGAGAAGCGGAATCGCGCCATCTCAGTCATCCCTTCGAACTCCGGCTCTGCTTTGCCGCGCGGCATTTCGCGAACGCCGAGCAGAATGACGATAGCGACCACAATGCCCAGTCCGCCAGTCAGGAAAAAGATCGTGCCCCAACCGATCTGCGGCGCCAGCATCAGCGCCAGCACCATACCGACGAGGTAGCCGATGGGTTGCGCCAGTTGCAGCAGACCGTAGACTTTGCCGCGCAGGTTTGGACCGAAATAGTCGGCGACCAGCGCGTACATACCGGGGTATGACGAGTCATCAATCCCCGTCGAGGCACGCGCCATCAGAAAGGTTGGGTAGGTGCGCGCCACTGCGCTCAACCAGGTCGTCGAACCCCAGATGAACGATGCCAGCGCCAGCAAACGCGCACGGGAAAACCGGTCGTATAGATACCCCCAGATCGGATAGAGGATCGATGCCACTACCAGCGCACCGGTTGTCACTGCCCCCATCTGGGTCATACTGATACCGAACTCGTCCATGATAGCCGGGGTGAGTGGACCGATCAGGAGTTTGTCCGACTGATGGAGCAGCATAAAGCAGAAAAAGACCGCGATTACGAACCAGCGGTAGCCTGAGCGGGGTGTTCGCATCATTGCAACCTCGTATTATCGGGGCGGCGGAACGTTTCCTGTGCCATTATAACAGGCTCTTCCAGGGCGGTGAATGTGGGAGCGCATTCCCTATCCGCACCAAACACACGTCGGAGGTTGATCTCCTAGTGCTCTGAATGTTTTATCCGATACGTCTCTGTTCAAGTCATGACGACTGCAACGACCAAACCATCCCTTGCTACCGACGCCAATGCCGACCCGTTTCGCTACGGGTGGCGCCTTGTGCCGCGTCCCACTCCCAATAATCCCTATTACCTCGAACGGGTTCCGCTCACCCTCGACGATGCGCTCCATCGTGAAGTTGGAGACTTCATCGTGCATAGCGACCGCCACGAGACCGACTGCATGGACCTCACTGCCGTGCCGCACGCCCGCCTGGAGCCGTCCCGTCGGGCGATTGTGCTCAGCAATGTGCGCATCGCGTGAGACCTCCCCGGCCTGTGCGCGTACGGACCGGACGTGATGGTCATCCCCGGCGTGCACAAACGGCGGCAGCAGCACATTTGAGGTTGCATTCGAGCAAGCGCGTCTGGCGCCGATCATTAACATCGTCTCACCGGATGCGCGTGAGAACGACGTGGTGATTAAGGTGGAGCATTACGCGCGAGCAGGAGCGGCGCAGTATATAATTGTGGATGATACAGGGCGAGGCGAGACGCAGCAGTTGCGGTTGCCCGACTACCGTTTGGAGGAGGGGGCGTACCGGTTACAGGCACTGGACGCGGAGAGGCGGGTGCTCCTGGCGATTTCAGACATATGGCCGGGAATATGGCGCGATCACGTAGTCTGCTATGACGCGACGGGGCGGGAGATCGGAGACTATGTGACGGTGGTAGGGCAGGCGGCGAAGGCGAAAGAAGCAGCAGCACGGGCGCGGCGCGAAGCAGCAGTGCGTACCGAGGCGGAAGAGCGCGCAACGGGAAGCAGTGGCGCATGCCGAGGTAAGGAGCGTGCGGCAGGAAGCGGTGGCGCGAATGGAGGCAGAGAAGCGAGCGCGGCAAGAAGCACAGGCGCGCGAAGTCGAATCCCGCGCTCGCGCTGAAGCTGAGGCGCGTCTGCGCTTCCTGGATGAGGAACTGCGCTGTCTGCGCGGCGACGGGTAGCGCCGCCGACCGGTATTCCCGCAGTTTCAATATTCAAGATACGTTCCTGGGAAGTCTGCGATTCAGAGCATGTTCAGAAACAGTGCATTTTCGTGCGATATCGCCGTTATCGGCGGCAGTCTGGGCGGTGTGGCAGCAGCGCTCGCTGCCTGTGATGCTGGCGCGTCAGTCGTTCTTACCGAAGCGACCGACTGGCTTGGCGGTCAGGCGACCAGTCAGGGTGTCAGCGCGCTCGATGAGCACCGCTACATCGAGGCATTCGGTGCAACCCGCAGGTATGCCACGTTCCGTGAGGCGATCCGCGATCATTATCGCCACCGCTACGGGATCGCTGCCATGCCCAATGGTTCGCTGCTCAACCCTGGCGACGCATGGGTTTCGGCGCTCTGCTTCGAGCCGCAGGTTGGCGTATCGGTGATCGAGGCGATGCTGGCGCCCCATGATGCAGCCGGACGCCTGACGATCCTGCGCAACTATGCCCCTATCTCTGCTGTTGTGCCGGGTGACGCGATCACCAGTGTCACCGTGACTGGCGCGGATGGAGATGTGACGATTGCGGCGCGTTTCTTCCTCGACGCCACTGATCTCGGCGACCTGCTGCCGCTGACGGGCGCTCCGTGGGTGACGGGCGCGGAGGCGCAGAGCGATACCGGCGAGGCAGACGCACCGGAAGAGGCGCGCCCCAGTGAGGTGCAGGGGTTCACCTTCTGCTTTGCGGTCGAATATCGTCCCGGCGAAGACCATACAATCCCTAAACCGGAAGGGTACGAACGTCTACGCGACTCGCAACCGTTCACTCTGACCCTGACCGCTGCCGACAGCGCTCCGCGCCCCTTCCGCGTCTTCAAGACCGGTCCGACCGGTCTGCCGCCATTCTGGACGTACCGCCGCCTGCTGTCGGGGCGGTTGCTCGACCCATCAGGCACACTACGTGATGTGGCGATGATTAACTGGAACGCCAATGATTATCACCATGCCGATCTGATTGGCGCAACACCGGAAGAACGTGCGCGTATTCTGGATGAAGCCCGCCGCCTTTCGCTCTCATTCCTCTACTGGCTGCAAACTGAGGTTCCGCGTGACGATGGCAGCGGCTACGGCTATCCCGGTCTGCGGTTGCTCCCCGATGTGATGGGAACAAAGGACGGGCTATCAAAAGCGCCCTACATTCGTGAGTCACGGCGCATCCAGGCACTGCGGCGTGTGACCGCCAATGACATCCTGGCAGCCGGGCGCACGACCGCCCGCGCTGCGCACTTCGCTGACTCATGCGGCGTGGGATGGTACTTCATGGACCTGCATCCGGCGGTCGGCAATCCGCACAGCATGTTCGCGCCGACGCTGCCGTTCCAGATACCGCTCGGAGCGCTGATCCCGCAGCGCCCGATGAATCTGCTGGCGGCATGCAAGAATATCGGCACGACCCATCTGTCGAATGGTTCGTACCGGCTCCACCCGGTCGAGTGGAATATCGGCGAGGCGGCGGGCGCGCTGGCGGCATTCTGCCTGACGCGCGGCATATCTCCGCAGGAAGTGTGGGAAGGGCGGATGCTGCGCACGTTTCAGCGCCATTTGCTTGAACAAGGCATACCACTGGCATGGACAGTGGATGTTCCGCCCGGACATCCGCACTTCATCCCCACCCAACTGCTGCTGCTGGAGGGCGCGCTGGAGGGGAATGGACCACGCGCTGCGTCGCTCGACATCTCCCCTGACACCCCTATCGACCGCGCCGATGCGCCTGCTGTGCTCCGCGCACTGCTGCGTGTCGCCGGATCGCCATCTGAACCGGTGATCGATCCGGCGCTCGATCATCAACCGCTCAGTCGCGCAGAAGCGGCGGCAACCCTGGCGCTCGTCGGGACATCAACCACTGGCATGAGCGACCCTCCCACCTGGAGCGATCTGTGCGAGGCTCTACGCGCGCTCCTCTGACTTGCCCTGGATCGAAGAGCATAATCGGGCGACGAGTGCTGCCAGCCTCATATGTACCATCCTTATCCGCATGCCAGTCCGATCGCCCACTGCAACCCGCGGCGCAGCGGCTCTTCGGTATAGCGCAGCGCGTTGGCGCGCCCGCGTCGGATCAGTTCTGCGCGCAGCGCAGCATTCTCCTTAATCTCCAGGATCGCCTCGGCAATCGTGCATGCGCCGACGAAATGCTGCCATCCCCCTGAACTGTGGATGGCGCTGTCGATCGGTTCGAGGAGATACGCGCCATCGCCAACGACCTCCGCCATCGCGCTGCGGTCATTCGTCACTGCTGCCGGAACGCCACACAGCGCGGCTTCGAGCGGCGCCAGCTCGAACGCGCCGGAGTGAGGCACGTTCACCACCAGATCGCACATATTTAACCGCTCAACATACGTGCAACCCGGCGGAATGGCAGGTCGTCCAGGAGGCGGTCCGTCGGTCGGCGGAGTGTCAGCGTCGTAGGGAATCCCTGCCAGTTGCCGGAAATCGCTCTGCGGAAACAAAACCAGATCGGCGACGCCCAGATGATCGGCGACGTGGAGCAGGTTCCAGCTGTTGAGCCAGGGATCCTCATTCGTTGGCTGACAGTGGAAATATGCGATAATATCATCGGCTTTGCCACGCGCCCGCAACTGTTGCAGCGCCATCATCACGCGCGGTTGCTGCTTGCGCTCGGTGTTGCGCCCGAAGACGCCAATAACGAAGCGTCCTTCGAGACCTGCAGCGCGGCGCAGTGCGTCGCGGTATGGCAGAGGACGAAACAGGCGAGCGTCAACCGGATGTGGCGCAGCAATCACATTGGGAATGCCGAGCGACGCGCAGTAGTTTGCCGCTACATAGGTAGGGGTCATTGCTGCGCGAAAATCACGCAACACCTGCATTAGATCGCGATCGAACGGAATAGTGTCGATCACGAAGTGGCAGATCATAGGTCCGGTCCATCCTGCAGAACGAATGACGGCGGCAAATCGGGCAACCGCGCCGAGATCATAGTGGACGAAAATCAATTCCGGTTGCTCGGCGGTCAGGAAGTCGGGCAAAAGCGGCAACGCTTCCTTCTGGTCACGTGGCATCGGCACAATACGGCACGGGTAGCGCGTCGGGTCGAGAGGCTGTCCATCGGCGCATACCCCAAACACTACGGTTTCGTGCCCCATATCGGCGAGCATACGCGTCAGGTGGCGCGCATGGATGCCAAATCCGGTCGCTACCGATGGCGACTCGGAAATAAGCGCGATTTTCATGGATCAGTCCGATCTCCTCGGTCATCGACACGTGTGATGATTGATGTGAGACACTTCCAACAGGCGCACACGGGTTTCACCAGTGCCGATGATCTGAACGCACAGGTGCAGATCCTAGCCATGTTCCCCGCGGAACACCGCTGAGTCCCCTGTAGTATACGCTGTTACCCGACAGTGTAGATCGTTCTGGCTCAAACTTTGTGCCATTTGACACAAAGCATTCGTAGTGGTAGAGTAAGTGTAAGACATGCGCCATTCCAGGCGTATGGCGGTGTCAGCGCTGGAAAGCGAGTTATCAGTCTATGTCTCCGCTCGCCAAGCATATTGTTCTCCGCGACCTGGACATCAAAGATATTGCGGATTTCGAGGTCTATCTGCGCTACGACGGCTATGAGGCGCTGCGCATTGCAGTGACTGAACGCACTCCCGCCGACATTGTCCAGATAGTGAAGGATTCGGGACTGCGCGGGCGTGGCGGTGCCGGGTTTCCGACAGGGGTCAAGTGGGGGTTCCTTCCGAAAGGTGTCTATCCGCGCTACCTGCTATGCAACTGCGACGAAAGTGAACCAGGTACCTTCAACAACCATCAGATTATTGATCGCAATCCGCATCAGTTGATCGAAGGAATCGCGATCTCCGCTTACGCAATCGAGGCGCACACTGCATACATCTATATCCGCGGCGAGTTCGCGGCAGCAGCACGGCGACTGGAACGCGCGATTGCGCAGGCGTATGAGCGCGGTTTCCTCGGCAGGAATATATTCGGCAAAGGGTACGATCTTGACATCTATGTGCATCGTGGCGCAGGTGCGTATATCTGTGGTGAAGAAACGGCGCTCATGGAGTCGCTCGAAGGAAAGATCGGTCAACCACGCCTGCGCCCACCCTTCCCAGCAGTCGCTGGTCTGTACGGCAAACCAACGATTATCAACAATGTCGAGACGTTGACAAATGTGCCGATGATCGTCCGCCACGGCGCTGCCTGGTATCGTCAGTTCGGCACCGAAAAAAGCCCTGGTACCAAAGTCTTCTCGATCTCCGGTCACGTGAAGCGTCCTGGCAATTATGAGGCGCCGCTCGGAATACCGCTGCGCGAATTGATCTTTTCGCCCGATTATTGCCAGGGAATGCGGAGCGACCGCAATGTCAAAATTGTGGTGCCCGGCGGTGCGTCCGCTGGCTGGCTCACAGCGGATGATCTCGATGTGACGATGGACTATGAAGCGCTGGCAGCAAAGGGGAGCATGCTCGGCTCTGGCGGCGTGATCGTTCTCGACGAGAGCGTTAGCGCGGTTGAGGTCGCCTATAAGATGGGCGAGTTCTTCAAGCATGAGTCGTGCGGCAAATGTACACCCTGTCGTGAGGGAACATACTTCCTGGTGAAAGTGCTGCACCGGATCATGCACGGTCATGGGCGCAAGGAAGACATTCCATTACTGCACGATGTTTATAATCAGATGGCTGGCAATTGCTTCTGTTTGCTCGGTGAAAGCGCTGTCGTGCCGATCCGCAGCGCACTGCGCCTCTTTCCGCACGAGTTCGAACAGGTAATTGCGCAGGCTGGTAACGGACGCCGTGACATCAGGGTGATGTCAGTTCACTGAGGCTCTCTACATGACTACCGTCACATGCCGGACAGTCGAGATCGTCGAGACGCTGCTGCGACCAGAAGGCAGACAGGATGCGATGATCGATGGAGAATGGCAGGCGATGACCACGAATGTCCTCCGCCACCACGACAAGGCGCTGCGGTACATTGCGATGTCGCAACCCGATGATGGCGGTATTTCGCCGTTGATCCCCGGCTTTTTCTGCAAGATTGAACGTTTCTGTGCGATATAATATCCCGCCCGCCGTAACACGGCGCTAGAGGTGTGCATATGCCCGATGTAACCCTGGTCATCGATGGACAGACGGTGACTGTGCCAGCCGGAACCAATCTTGTCGATGCGGCCCGTACGGCTGGCGTCACGATACCGGTTTTCTGTTACCATCCTAAACTCAAGCCGGTCGGCATGTGTCGGATGTGTCTGGTCGAAGTGTGGACGCCAAAGATCGATCCGGCGACCCGCCAAGTGGTGATGGGTGAGGATGGTAAGCCGGTTATGGCATTGATGATGGGGAAACTGCAACCTGGTTGCGTAACGCCGGTCAGTGAGGGCATGGAGGTACGCACGACAACGCCGAAGGTACGTTTTGCGCAGAAGGGGCAACTGGAGTTCTTGCTGACATCGCACCCGCTCGACTGCCCGGTGTGCGATAAGGGAGGCGAGTGCCCGCTGCAAAACCTGACGATGCAGTTCGGTCCAAGTACATCACGCTTCGACTATGCTGACAAGATCCATTTTGAGAAACCTGTCCCTTTGGGCGATCTGATCTATCTCGATCGAGAACGCTGCATTCTCTGCTCGCGGTGTGTGCGCTTTCAGGACGATATCGCTGGCGATCCGGTGCTTGGTTTCGACAACCGCGGTCGTGCCTGGGAAATTATCTCGAAATCAGATCCGCCGTTCGACTCGAAGTTTTCTGGCAATACGACCGATATCTGTCCGGTCGGTGCACTGACCACCGCCGACTTCCGTTTCAAGGCACGCGTGTGGGAACTGCGCCCGACCCCCAGCATCTGCCCACACTGTCCGGTCGGGTGCACTATCTCGCTCGACATGCGCTATGATCGGTTGATGCGGGTAATGCCGCGCGAGAATGAGTATGTTAATGAAATCTGGATCTGTGACAAGGGACGCTTTGGCATGCGCTTCATCGAAAGTCCAGAGCGTCTGCGGCATCCGCTGATCCGCAAGGGTGATACGCTAACCCAGGCAACGTGGGACGAAGCCATCGCTCTGGTCGCCGAAAAGTTGCGTGCCATTCGCACCCACGCAGGCGCGACGGCGTTGGGCGGTCTGGCAAGCCCCGACCTGCCGAACGAAGACCTGTACCTGTTCCAGAAGTTGTTCCGCCAGGTGCTGGGATCGCCAAACATTGATTGCTGCACCGGCGCTCCAGGAGCGCCGGAGATCATTGATCTTGGAGCGACGCTCGGCGTTGGCAAAGGGACAAATCTGGCGAACCTGGGAACGGGGACAGCAGTGCTGGTGGTTGGCGCCGATCCGGAGGAAGAAGCGCCGCTCTACGTGCTGCGTCTGCGCGGGATTGTGGCGCGCGGCGGCGATCTGACGGTAATCAACCCGTATCCTACAAAACTGGATCGCACCCCGGCGCGTGTTATCCATCCCCGCGCTGGCACTGAGGCGTTCGTCGCGCTGGCGCTGATCAAGGTAGTGATCGACGAAGAACTGGTCGCTAATGAGTTTGTGACACGACGAGTTCGGGGTTTCGACGATCTGAAGGCACGTCTGCGTGAACACAGTGTTGCGTCGCTCTGCGATGTCGCAGAGGTTGCGGAAGATACGGTTCGTGCCGCAGCGCACGCCTTCGCCCGAGCGGAACACGGCATCATTGTGTATGGACGGGTAGCGTTGACCATTGGCGCAGATCTGCTCAATGCACTTGCTGACCTGGCGCTGCTGACCGGTCATATTGGCAAGCCAAACAGTGGTTTCATCCCGCTCATTCCCGGCGCGAATGCGCGTGGTGCGCTTGATATGGGCGTGCGTCCAGGAAGCGGAAAGAAGCGTGGCTTGAGCGCGCGAGAGATGTGGACAGCAGCGCGCGAAGGACGTTTGCGAGGGATGTTCATCGCGGGTCTGGATCCGGTGCGCGACAATCCGGCAGTTGCATCGGCGCTCGATGCGCTCGAGTTTCTGGTCGTGCAGGATATTTTCCTCACCGAAACGGCGCAATATGCCAATGTCGTCCTGCCAACCGCCTCAATCGCCGGTCGTGAGGGAACGTTCACCAACGCTGAACGACGGGTGCAGCGTTTTCGTCAGGCACGTATTCCCGAATACAATACGCCAGCTGGCTGGGATATTGCTCAGCGCATCGCGCGTGCCCTGATGTCCGGCAATCGCGAAGCGGTCACCTCTACCGATCCGACGGACGGGCGCACTGCACAACGCCCATGTGTGCAAACCGGAACCAGCACCTGGGACTACGTGGTTGCCAGCGACGTCGCGGACGAGATTGCGACAACGATACGCGGGTACACTGATACAACGTATGAAAGCCTGGGATTGACGCGCAAGCCGCAGTGGGGGCGTCAACCGAATGAGGCGATCTTCTACGATGGCACCTCCTACGAAAACATGGAAGGGGTCGGGGTGCAGATCGCGGCTGAGGCCGACAATCCAAAAGCTGTGTTTACGCTCCAGGCGCGTGTGCCATCGCCGATACCAGAGGATGATGCCCATCCATACATCCTGCTGGCGGTACCGCGCGCCTATGATGGTCGGGCATGGGCGCGCGACTCGAAACTGCTGCCGCGGATGATCAAGCCGCACCTTATTCTGAGCACAGTAGACGCTGCTGCGCTGGAAGCGACGCCTGGCGCACTGGTACGGATCGCCTCTGATGCTGGTCAGGCAGTGCTGCCAGTGCAGATCGACCGTCACCTGCCACGCGGACTTGCGCTGATACCGGATGTCAACGGCGCACCGCTTAGTGCCGTGCAAACCAGTCCGTTGACGCGCGTTGCTATCACGCTGCATATCAGTGAATCGGTAGAAATACGATGACCTGGATCGATCTCGGCATTCTGATCGTCAAGTGCATTGTGCTGTCGCTGGCAGCGACAGCGATTTTCGCCTACTTCACGCTCTTTGAGCGGCGAACCCTCGCGCGCCTGCAAAATCGTGTCGGACCAAACCGCGCCGGACCGGGTGGCTCCCTGCAACCGATCGCCGACGCAGTGAAGCTCTTTTTCAAGGAAGATGTTACGCCACTGCTGGCAGATCGCTGGGTCTACCTGGTTTCTCCCGCGTTTGCGGTTATTCCTGCGATCATCATCTGGGCAACTATTCCGGTCGGGATGTGGCCCGATGGTCAGGGGGGCAACTGGTTGCAACTCGCCGAGATCAACGTTGGCGTCCTCTACCTGCTGGCAGTCACTTCGGTCGGCGTGTACGGCATCGCAATTGCAGGATGGGCGTCGAACAACAAGTACTCGATGCTCGGTGGCATCCGCGCTTCGGCACAGGTCATTTCCTATGAACTTGCGCTTGGCCTGACCGTTCTCGGCGCGGTTATGCAGGCGCAAAGTTTCAGTACGGCAGAGATCGTCGAACGGCAAATGCATATGTGGAACATCGTTCCGCAGTTCCTTGGTTTTGTTGTGTTCATCATTGCTGCCACTGCGGAAGTGGTGCGTGCGCCATTCGACCTGGTCGAAGCTGAGCAGGAACTCGTGGGCGGGTACAACACCGAGTATAGTTCGATGAAGTTCGCGCTGTTCTTCATGTCGGAATATGTCAAACTGGTGGCGATGAATGCCATTGCAGTCACGCTTTTTCTGGGAGGCTGGCAGTTCCCGGGGTTGCAGGTGCTGACGCAGTTTACAACGCAGCAGTATGGGGCTATGATTGGCAACGCTGTGCTTGGATTGACATCGCTCGGCGCCTTCCTGCTCAAAGTGCTGCTGCTGTCATTTGTCTCGGTCTGGATCCGTGCTACTCTGCCGCGGGTGCGCTACGATCAGTTGATGAACTTGGGCTGGAAGGTGCTGCTGCCGCTTGCGCTGATCAACGTCGCTGTAACGGCAGTGGTGAATGTGCTGCTGCCCGACAGCCCAACCATTGCAGCGCTGATTGGTCTGGTTGCCGGTATCGTTATCCTGGCAGTCACCGCAGTCATCGGGAGACCGGGCAAGGAGAAACGAACGGTCACATTGGTAGAGATCGGCGCCTCATAACCAACCGGCTGCGCTCTTCGCTCGATGCGCAGCCCATGAAATGCAGTCGCATGCAACAAAGTGAGAGACGTGTATGATCGGCGCACTGTTCAAAGGTCTGGGAACAACGCTCAGGTATCTGTTCCGCAAGCCGGTCACTGTCGAGTACCCGGAAGTCAAACGACCGGTGCGCGAACGGTTCCGCGGTCGGCATCAACTGAAGCGATTCGCCAATGGCATGGAGCGCTGCATCGGTTGCTCACTGTGCGCGGCAGCCTGTCCGGCTGATGCTATTCTGGTTGTGCCAGCGGAGAATGATCCTGCCGCGCCGCATTCGCCGGGTGAACGGTATGCAGAGCGCTACGAGATCAATATGCTGCGCTGCATTTTCTGCGGCTACTGCGAAGACGCCTGTCCAACCAACGCGATTGTACTTGAGCATCAGTATGAACTTTCGTTCTACGACCGCCAGAGTTCTATTCTGACCAAGGATGATCTCCTGGTCCCGCCCGACAAGGGGCACGGCGAGATTCCGCCTATCCTGGATCAATTGAATCGCCGCCCCAGCCCGCCAGCGCAGATTGACCTGTAACAATGAGGCTGCAATGGAACTTGTTATTTTCCTGATCACGGCGGTAGTGGCGATCGCGGGGGCGGTAGCAATGCTGCTCAGCCCGAATGCGATCCATAGCGCGATCTTTCTGCTGATCAACTTTGTCGCAATCTCAGTGCTCTATGTATTGCTGTACGCCCCATTCCTGTTTGTCATCCAGTTGATCGTCTACGCTGGCGCGATCATTGTGCTTTTCCTCTTTGTGGTGATGCTGCTTGGCGCAGAACGGGCTGAAGACACGCGCGAACGGTTCGCCTGGCAGCGCCCATTGGGAGTGACCCTCGCAACGATTCTGCTGAGTCTGATCGGATATCTTGCGCTGCGCAACCCACTATCCAGGACTGCAGTCGCCGACCAGCACTTTGCAGCGCCGGAACGCATCGCCGAAGCGCTGTTCACAACCTACCTGCTCCCCTTCGAGATAACGGCATTTTTGCTGCTCGCAGCAATTGTCGGCGTCATTGTGCTGCATACGGCGGGGGGCAGGGAACTAAGAACTGAGAACCAAGAACTGAGAACCAAGAACCAAGAACTGAGAACCAAGAACTGAGAACCAAGAACCGAGAACCGAGAACTGAGAACCAGGGACTGAGAACCGGGATTATGGTGCCAACGAGTTACTACATTTTACTCAGCGCATTGCTGTTCACCCTGGGTGTTGCGGGTGTTCTGATCCGGCGCAATGCGTTGGTTCTATTCATGTCAGTCGAGTTGATGCTGAACTCGGCAAACCTGGCTCTGGTGACGTTTGCAATGGCACGGCAGGATATCGCCGGGCAGATGGTCGTCTTCTTCGTTATCGTCGTTGCCGCTGCTGAAGTCGCCGTTGGTCTGGCGCTACTGGTGGCGATCTTCCGAACCAAACAAACAACTGATGTGGATGAGATTCATTCATTGAAAGGCTGAATGCTGGCGAAGCAAGCGATGAAGATGATTCTGTTCCACTGTTTGCCTCTCATCTGACAGGACACATTCCACGATGAACTGGATCATCTGGCTGATACCTGCTTTTCCTCTGATTGGCTTTTTGCTCAATGCGCTGGTTGTGCGTCGTGAGCGCGCAGCTGGCATCCTTGCCTCGGTGATGGTCGGGTTATCGTTCGCGGCAACGATTGCAGCGATGGTCGTGCTCGAAGGCGCGCCATCCGAGGCAAAACGATTAACCTGGACACTGTGGGAGTGGATCAGGATTGCCGATTTTCGCGTGGCGTTCGGGTTGCTGTTCGACCCGCTTACGGCAGTGATGGCGCTGCTGATCACCGGCGTCGGCGGGTTGATCCATATCTACTCGATAGGCTACATGCATGGTGATGTTCGTCCGGTACGCTTCTTCGCGTTCATGAACCTGTTCGTCTTCGCCATGCTGATGCTGGTGATGGCGGATAATCTGTTGCTGTTGTTCCTCGGATGGGAAGGGGTGGGGTTGTGCTCGTTCCTGCTGATCGGGCACTACTTCGACCGTCGCTCTGTGCCGCCAGGTATCAATCCCTCCGAGGCTGCCGTGAAAGCCTTTGTGGTCAATCGTGTCGGCGATGTAGCGATGCTGGCCGCACTGTTCGCAATCTTTACCAACTTCGGCACGCTGTCGTTCTACGACAATCCGCAGCTCGGCATTAGCGGCTACCTCGATCAGGCGATTGTCGTCGCTGGCGAAATGGTTGACCTTGGCGCGTTTGGACAGTTACCGCTGATAACCGGTATCACGCTGCTCATGCTGGTCGCCGTTACCGGAAAATCGGCGCAATTCCCGCTCTATACCTGGTTGCCTGATGCGATGGCCGGTCCAACGCCGGTGTCGGCGCTAATTCATGCGGCGACAATGGTGACGTCTGGCGTGTACCTGATTGTGCGCAACCATACTCTGTTCGATCAACCGGCGTCGGCAGCGCCTTGGGTGCTGGTGATCGGCGTGATGACGGCGTTCATCGGCGCGACTGCAGCTGTGGCGCAACTCGATATCAAGCGGGTGCTGGCGTACTCGACCGTCTCGCAACTCGGGTATATGGTTGCTGCGGTGGGAATGGGCGCGTATGTCGCCGGTATGTACCATCTGCTGACCCATGGGTTGTTCAAGGCACTGCTCTTCCTGGCTGCGGGTTCGGTCATCCATGGTATTGGCAATTACCAGGATATGCGGCGAATGGGCGGGTTGCGGAATGCGCTGCCGACGACCTTCCGCCTGTATTTCATCGGCGCACTGGCGTTGAGCGGCATCTTCCCATTCGCAGGGTTCTGGAGCAAGGACGAGATCATCGCCCACGCCTGGTTTGACGCACGGAGTCCGCTGGCAGCCATTATGCTGATCCTGACCTCGGCAGTCACTGCGTTCTATATGGGGCGTCAGATCGGCATGGTGTTCTTCGGACGACCGCGCGACCAGGCGATCCATGGGCACGAGAGCGGCGTCGCGATGCGCTGGACCATGGTGACGCTGGCTGTCGGCGCTGTTATCGGCGGTCTGATCAATCTTCCGGGATTGCACTGGCTGAACAGTTATCTGCGTCCGGTGCTGCAGGAACCGGAAGTGATCTACACGGTCGGGATGGGCATTCTTGCCACGATCACAACCCTGCTGAGCGCTGGCGCCGGTTACCTGGGCTGGAAAACCTATGCCTGCGATCTGGAGCCGCGCATCCGAGTGGGGAAGGAAGATCCCCTGTTCCGCTACCTGGGCGACCTGTGGCGCGGCATGGAGATTGGCTGGGGTCTCGACTGGCTCTACCAGCGTGTTTTTGTTCGCCCCTACCGCGCAGCATCGGTCTTTCTCAGCGACGTGGTTGATCGTGAAGCGATCGATCAGGTGCTGGTCGATGGCACGGCGCGTGGATTGGTGCGACTGGCACACGGATTGCGCGCATTGCAAAACGGGTACATTCGCACGTATGCGCTCATGTTTCTGTTCGGCGTGATTCTCGTTGTCGCATTCTTCGCCTTACGCGGTTAGGACTTATGAACGTTGCACCGCTTCTCTCGTTTATGATCTGGCTGCCAGCGCTGGGTGCGCTGGTGGTGCTGGCATTGCCGCGTGAGCGTGTTGCGGCGCAACGCATTGTGTCGATGAGCGCTGCGCTGCTGGCGCTTGCCGCCGCGTTGGGGGTCGTCTTCTTCTTTGATCCTGCGCGCGCCGGATTTCAACTGGTCGAAAGCATCGCGTGGATCCCATCGTGGGGCATTAGTTACACCGTCTCGGTCGACGGCATTAGCCTCTGGCTGGTGGTTTTGACTGCGTTTCTGACGCCGGTTGCGCTGGCGGCGAGTTGGGGAACGGTTGAACGTCAGGAGCGCACGTTTCACGCGCTGGTTCTGTTGCTGGCAAGCGGGCTGTTCGGCGTCTTTACGGCGCAGGACATGCTGCTGTTCTACGTGTTCTTCGAGTTCACGCTGGTTCCTACTGCACTGCTGATCGGCATCTGGGGCGGTGCAGAACGTCGTTATGCGGCGATCAAGTTCTTCGCCTACACATTCACCGGTTCGGTCTTTCTGTTGCTGGGAATTATTGGCCTGTATCTGCTGCACGGTCAGGCGACGGGCGTCTACACCTTCGATATTGCGACGATCCTGGCGAGCCTGCAACTCGGTACGTTGCAACTGGACCCGGCTGCTGAACGGCTCATGTTTGGGTTGTTCTTCATCGGCTTCGCGGTCAAAACCCCGATCTGGCCCTTCCACACCTGGATGACGACTGCTCATGCCGCAGCGCCGTCGTCGGGTGCGATTGATATCGTTGGGTTGCTGATCAAGATCGGCGCGTATGGTCTGATCCGCTACACTATCCAACTCTTCCCGGCAACTGCTGCCTGGGCAGCGCCAGCAATCAGCGTGCTGGCAGTGATTGGCATTCTGTACGCTGCGTGGATTGCCTACCAGCAGACTGATATGAAACGTCTGCTGGCATATGCGTCGGTCAGTCACCTGGGGCTGATCGTGCTCGGCATGTTTGCCCTGAACCCGCAGGGGATCGCCGGGTCGGTGGCGCATATGGTCAACAGTGCCCTAACAACCGGTGCGCTGTTCCTGGTCGTCGGCATGCTCGTTGCACGACGCGGTTCACGCGAATTGAAGTCGTATGGCGGGCTGTGGAAATCAACGCCGGTGCTCGGCAGTTTGACATTGATACTGGTGCTCGGCTCGATCGGACTTCCCGGATTGAACGGCTTTGTCAGCGAATTTGCGGTGCTGCAAGGTGCGTGGCGTTCTCCCGGTCTCGGATGGCGTTATGCGTTGCCTGCGCTCCTGGGAGCGGTGCTGGCAGCGGTTTATCTGCTGCACATGTACCGGATGGCGTTCCTGGGCGATGCACCACCAGAACTGGCGCAGGCACCTGACGTTCGACCGCGTGAACTGGCGCTGCTGGTCATTATGGCAACGCCAGTCGTCCTGTTTGGGTTGTACCCCAATCTGCTGTTTGGACCCATGCAGCAGTCGGCGACACAGATTGCGGGGGGAACGTTGCAGTATCTGGCGAGTCGTTGAACGGCAGCCCTGAATCTGCACAGGGCTGAACGTTCGATGTGGAATACGACACACCAATGACAGAGATCGTTATTCCGCCAATTGACTGGCGCGTGGCAACGCAACTTAGCATTGTCTTCGGTTGGGCATCGGTACTGCTGATTGTTGCCCTGTTCATACCGCGTTCGCGTACACGGATCGTCGGGTATCTGGCGATTGTCGGGACACTTGTCGCAGCTGGTGCTGGCATCCCGCTATGGGGCGTCAATGCTGAGACATTCAGTGGCATGCTGCGCCTGGATGCGTACAGTCTGACGTTGAACTGGCTCTTTTTGTCCGCTGCGGCAATCACGATCGTGGTATCGCTCGACTACTTGCCGCGACAGGGGATCGAGCGAAGTGAGTACTACATTCTGGTGCTGTTCGCAACCGGCAGCATGATGCTCCTGGCGCAGGGGACAGACCTGATTATCCTGTTCCTGGGGCTGGAAATGCTGTCGATTGTGCTGTATGTGCTGACTGGCTTCGCATACCCGCGCAATGCGTCGGAAGAAGCGGGCATGAAATACCTGTTGATCGGCGCGTTTGCCGGCGGCTTTGTCGTTTTCGGCATTGCGTTGCTGTACGGCGCAACCGGCAGCATGAATCTGCGGGTCATCGGCGAAACGCTCACACGCCAGACGATGACGCTCGAAGAGCGAACCTACATGCTGGCAGGATCGGCGCTCGTTCTCGTTGGTTTTGGCTATAAGGTTGCGATGGCGCCATTCCATATGTGGGCGCCGGATGTGTACGAAGGCGCGCCGACTCCAATTGCCGGGCTGCTTTCGGTCGGCAGCAAGGCAGCCGGATTTGCAGCGCTGCTGCGGTTCCTGGTCGAGGCGCTGGCAGGAGAATGGCAGATCTGGGCGCCGGTGCTGGCGGCGCTGGCGATTGCGACGCTGGCAGTAGGGAACATCGGAGCGCTGACACAGCGCAATGTCAAGCGCATGCTGGCGTATTCGAGCATTGGGCACGCTGGCTACATCCTGTTTGGCGTGATAGCTGCTGGCGCACCGGGGGGTATTGCAGGTCAGCGCGGCATTGAAGGAGTGCTGTTGTACCTGATGGCATACACCTTCACGAACCTTGGCGCATTTGGCGTTCTGATTGCGCTCGAACACCGGGGAGAAGCCGCGTGGGATATGAGCGACCTGGCAGGGTTGTGGAACCGTCGCCCCTGGCTGGCGGTCGCAATGGCGGTCTGTATGCTCTCGCTGGCTGGCGTTCCGCCGACCGGCGGATTCTGGGGGAAGTTCTACGTGTTCACCGCTGCGTGGCTGGCAGGCATCGGCTGGATTACCGTCATTGGCGTCGTTATTGCCGCCATTGCTGCATTCTACTATCTCCGTATCGTGGCGCAGATGTTTATGGCTGAACCGGTGCGCGACACTCCCCCGCCGATGGATCATGCCTTGCGCGCAGGGCTGGTTCTGGCAACCGCAGGCGTGCTGCTGCTGGGATTCCTGCCGACTCCGGCCATTGATCTGGTACAGCGCGTGACGCTTGCTGCCGCGGGAAGCGTTCAACCGTAACGTCCGTGCATCTCCTGCACAAAGGTCGTCTCGAGGTTGAACCTCATTAGACTTTATCAATGTTTACTTTGATTTTCAGCATACTTTTTGCGTTTCAATCGAATCCGGAAGTTATGCAGCCCGCAACATGTTTCC
>JAGHYV010000147.1 GCA_017743475.1 Roseiflexus sp.
ATTGCCCATATCAGAAACGTATCAAGTCGTCGTCTGATCATCTTGCGCGTGGTATTCGTGCTGGATCGATGTATGCTGCGCAGCAATGGCAGAATAATACCATAACCCGGGTGCCATGCTGCTACAGGGATGTCTGCGCATCCGCTTCTTTACGACTCACCGGACGATCCATCCTGTTGTCGCTCTTTCTCGTGCGCCATAGCGGCGCAGGATTGCTCGACGGCTTCTTTGAAGGCAAACACATACGGTCGTTTCGCCGAGTAGAGCACCTTGATCGTGTTACCTGCCTGCAGGCGATCATACTCCGATGGGGAGGCCGCTTCATCCTTCCGATGGATCGCGCCTGACGCATCGCAGTACTCGAAGGCGACTCGCTTCCGCCAGCCATAAGATGGTGAGCGCTCGTATTTGCGCACAACTACTACTTCGGTTTTGACGCCATGCGACAGGACCTCCCGGAAGTGATACATGCGCTGGATCAGTCCATACTCGACCAGCCCAAAAATGATTATCGGAACGACGCAAAAGAGCGCAACGAAGAGCAGTTCGCCACTCATGGCATTCCTTCTGGCTTACATCGATGATCGAGCGTTGATGCAAGGCGCGGCGTCAGCATCGGAATGCAGACCATTTGGCTCTGGCGTGTGGTGTCCACAAGCGATGACCGTTTACCCGCTCTGTCTTCCGCGCACCTGTGCTTCCAGCGCTGAGGGCTCGGTCACTGGCAGTTGACAGGCATAGTTTTGACAGACATAAGCGGTTGCCTTGCCATCAATCTGCCCGCGCCCGCTGAGCAGCGGCGATGGAATGCGCGGCGGATCCTCATCGGGGCGAGCCAGTACGATGACCCGGTTCGGCAGGAATGGTTTCAACACAACTGCTGCCAGCGCCTGGGTGTCAGCATCCTCTGGATGACCGATCAGAGCAATCTCGTGTGGTTGACCCAGTGCGAACTCAGCCGCCGCCAGGTAGCGCCCGAAGCCGGTTGGATACCGATGCATGACAGGAACCATTGACTCCAGCACCCTCAACGCCCGTTCGCGGTAGCGCGCCTCGTCAAAGATCAGCGCCAGTCGCAGCAGCACATCCACAGCCGCCGAACTGCCACTCGGCGTTGCATTGTCTCCGGTGTCTCGCGGACGGATGACCAGTTGTTCGTGGTTTTTGCCAGTATCGTAGAAACCGCTGATACTCTCATCCCAGAAGCGTTCCAGCAGGGAATCCGCCAGAATGCGCGCTTCCAGCAACCAGCGTGGATCGAAGGTCGCTTCGTACAATGCCAGCAGTCCATCTGCCAGCAATGCATAATCTTCGAGAAACGCAGGGGTTGGGTTAGCGATGCCACGACGCCAGGAACGCAACAATTCACCGTCGGTGCGGCGGAGGTTGGTCAGCACAAACCCAGCGCACTGCACTGCTGCAGTGCGGTAGTCCTCGCGGTCAAGAGCAACGGCGCCAAGCGCAAAAGCTCGTATCGCCATGCCATTCCACGCTGTCAATACTTTATCGTCGAGATCCGGCATCGGGCGCCGCTGGCGCACCTTGAACAGTATCTGGCGTCCACGCCTGGCGATGGTTTCAACCTGTTCGACCGGCATTCCCATCACACGCGCTACTTCGGCTGGTGAGCGTCGCACGTGCAGAATGTTCTTTCCCTCGAAGTTACCCTGGTCTGTGACCCCATACAATGCCGAAAAAACGATCGCATCCGTGCCGAGTGCTTCCCGGATCTCAGCGGGTGTCCAGACAAAGAATGCCCCTTCGTGCTTGTGCGTTGCATCCGGCGTCGGCAATGAGTCGGCATCTTGCGTGCTGAAGAATCCTCCTTCCGGATGGCGCATTTCACGCAGCATATAATCCAGTGTTTCCTCAGCAATACGACAGTAAAATGCATTGCCGGTCGCCTGGAATGTCTCGAGATAGACTCGCGCCAGCAGCGCATTGTCGTAAAGCATTTTCTCAAAGTGCGGCACGAGCCACTGCGCATCGACGCTATATCGGTGGAAACCGCCGCCGAGTTGATCGTACATTCCCCCTTCAGCCATCCTGCGCAGCGTCGTTTCCAGCATCTCCATGCCTCTACCTGTCCGTACCGCATAGCGCAACAGAAATTCCAGCGTCATTGGTTGCGGGAACTTTGGTGCACGTCCAAAACCGCCGAATACCGGATCGAATGCCTGCTGCAACCCAATGAATGCAGCATCGAGCACAGCCGGCGTGAGTGTGCCACCCGGCATGTGCATACTGGTCGCCTCCCGCATCCGCTCGACCAGTTCGCGCCCGCGCGCCAGCAACTCGTTCCGGCGGGAAGCATACGCCTCGGCAACCGAGCGCAGCACCCGTCGAAACGATGGCATCTGCCAGCGATCTTCGGGTGGAAAGTACGTCCCGGCAAAGAACGGCACACCGTCGGGAGTCAGGAAGACGGTCATCGGCCATCCGCCACTGCCGGTCATCGCCTGCACGGCCGTCATATAGATGGCATCAATGTCCGGGCGTTCTTCACGATCAACTTTCACATTGATGAAGTGCTGGTTCATCAGCGCTGCGGTCTCTTCATCTTCAAACGACTCGCGCTCCATGACATGACACCAGTGACACGCTGCATAGCCAACACTCAGCAGGATGGGCTTGTCTTCCGCTTTTGCACGTGCAAATGCCTCCTCCCCCCAGGGATACCAGTCAACCGGATTGTATGCGTGTTGCAAAAGGTATGGACTCGTCGCATTGATCAGGCGATTCGGGCGCCTGTTACGCTCGTTACTCGACATAACTACTCACTTTGTAGCTGTTGATCTCGCCAGGACTGTTCATTTATGCAACAAAAGTCTAGCATAATTTGAGTATGTCCGCGTGTGTCGTCTTCTGTCGATTGCCTTCTCCACAACAGACCCTTACCGTGCTATACTCAATGTGCTACAGCGATTGTTGGGTGTGGAGGCATTGTCCTTCCTGGAGGGAGGAAGCCGATGCAATCACTCGAAGCGTGGCTCAGTACACGCGGATCGGTTCTGGCGCAGGCGCTTGATGCGCAGCGCAACGCGATTTGTGAAGAGGTTTCCCGCAAACTCGCAGCCGAATATCCTGATCTCTGCCCCAACCTTCCGTCAGACGATCCTGAATTCTCGCAGCAGATCATGTTCCAGCAGACTCCGCAGCGCTTTCATGTTATTCTGCTGGCAGCTCTTCGCTTCCACACACTGGCGGTCATTGAGCGGGAATATCGCTGGCTCTGGGGTATTGTTCAGCGCTTCGGTGTCAAGCGTATGCATTTGCTGCAACAGGTGCGCTGGTACTTTGAGGCGGCACAGGCGTACACGTCGCTTTCACGCGAAGATCGCGCCTGGCTGGCGCAACTTGAGTCGGCTATTGAGCATATGATACTGACCATTACTGCGCCGCCTGCTGCTCCTCGCTCTTACGCTGGCGCGATTGCCCCGTAAAGCTGATTGCGCCTGCGAACGGTGCGCCACTGGTAGTGTGCGAACTGCTATTCAGGTAAAGCGCCTCACTATTTCGCGCGTCACGATTACTGCACATCATCGACGCTCAATCCCTCGCACTCGCAGGATGAACTGTCATGTATGATGGTTATTCCTGCCAGACATCGTTGAAGATCGTCGGGACATGATTATGCGCATGACCATACTTTTTGGACGCACGCTTCGCCAGTCGCCCTCTGAGATTGACCATCCGACCCTGCGTCTGATGGTGCGTGCCGGTCTGGCGCGTCTTTCGTCGGGCGCCCTGGTGTTGCTTCCGGTTGGTGCACGCGCCCTGCGCCGTATCGAGATGATCGTTCGTGAGGAACTGACCCGCATCGGATCGCAGGAGGTCTATCTGCCGCTGTTTCGATCAGCCACACCATCGGATCCCCTGTTCTCCAGTCTTGCATCGGCTTCTTCGATACTCCACTGCACCGATCAGTTTGGACGCTCTCTGAGCATTCCACCAACCGATGATGCATGGATTGCAAGCCTGGCTTTGACCGAGATCGCGTCATACCGGCAGTTGCCGGTGCTGCTGTATCAGGTGCGTCCCACCTACTACGGCGACTGCCGTTCATCGTGGCTTCGTGCAGGTGTTACTGCGATGGTCTATGTACTCGACCGTAGCAACGCAGATGTTCAGGAGTCGAGTGCACTGGTGCGCCGAGCGTTCACCCGCCTGTTTGAACGTATCAATGTGCAGGTTGCACCGGTAGAAGCAGGTCGTGATCCGGTCAGCGGTGACGAAGCGTTTGCATATGTCGCTCTTTCTGAGTATGGCGACGTCGACCTGATGCGCTGCGATGCGTGCGGTTATGCCGCCCTGCGAGAAGCCGCTCGCACTGCTACCTGTGAAGCCTTCATGCCGACCACGTTATCGAACGAGCCAGACCATCCAGAAGAATTTGCCACCCCCAACTGCGCAACCATTGCTGATCTTGCACGCTTTTGCGGTGTACCAGAGTCGGCAACTGCGAAAGCGGTCTTTTTTGACTCACCCGAACGAGGTCTCATTTTCGCTGTTATTCGCGGCGATCGTGACGTCAATGTGACCAAACTACGCATTGCTACTGGCGTTTCAGCTCTCCTACCAGCACAGACCGAACAGATCAGTGCAACCGGTGCCGTTGCCGGGTATGCCTCGCCGGTGGGGTTGCGCGAACGGTCATTGGGTGGCGTGGTGATTATCGCCGATCCTTCAGTCACGACCGGATCACCGTTGATCGCCGGTGCAAACCGCTATGGGTATCATCTGCGCAATGTCGTCTATGGGCGTGATTGGAGCGCCGACCTCATCGCCGATATTTCACAGGCGCGCACCGGTGATCCCTGTTGTAACTGCAACGCTCCTTTGCGCCAGACAACCGGGTTCATCATCGGTCGTGATCTTCGCTACGGCGCTCAAAGCGTTCAGGTATCCGGCGCAACATTTCTTGACCGGGAGGGCGTTGCCCGCCCAATAACGATGAGCCTGTTCGGCATCGCTCTCGAACGTATGCTGCTGGTTGCCGTTGAGCAGCACTGCGATCAATCAGGAATTGTGTGGTCGCCAGAAATAGCGCCGTTCCATGTTCATCTGATGCGTCTTGGCAAACAGGACGCCACCCGTCAGGCCGCCGATGCTCTGTACGATGAACTCACCGCAGCCGGGATCGCCGTACTCTACGATGATCGTGACGAAACTGCCGGGGTCAAATTCAACGATGCCGATCTCATTGGGGCGCCGTTGCGTCTTGTGATCGGCGACCGCTTTCTCAGCGACGGTCTGGTAGAAGTCAAACAGCGCGCAAGCGGCGTTATCACGAAGACGCCACAGTCCGAAATCGTATCAGTGGTTCGGGCGCTGACTATGCCTGTCTGACCGGTGAAGACGTGCGTCGCATCAGGTAGATGCGCGGCGTCATACCGCCTGTGCGCACTTTCACGATCTCAACCGGTGTCCAGACATCGGTGCAACTGGCGAATACCCGTTCGATTAGGCGCACTTCGTGGGTGAGCAGACACATCCGGGCATTGGGGGCCGCCACCCGCGCCGCTTCCGCGATCAGGCAGGGATAGAGCGCTTCATTATCGCGGTGCGATCCGATCAACTGACCGAACGGCAGATCGGCGCATATCACATCGATGCATCCGGTTTCGAGCGGCAGCGATCTCGCGTCCCATGGTTCGAGCCGAACCACAGGTGCAAATCCAGCCGCTTCCAGATTGCGTCGGGCGCACCGGAGTGCCCGCTGATCCGGATCACAGCCAATTGCCAGTCGTGCCGGCGCGAGGAACAACCGTTCGATCAACAATGTTCCAGAGCCGCAGGCAAGGTTCAGCACACGGTCAGAAGCAGAGGGATGGGTCAGTCGCATCATCACCGAAGCAAGGGTGGCATTGAGCGCGCCGGGCCAGTTACACACGCGCCAAGCGCGTGTTGCCAGTGGGCGCGGTGACAATCGCACCAGTACTTCCCAGCCGCTATTCGACCCTGCACGGCGCATGCGAATGAGGAGATCGCCCTCATCATCTGCCAGCGCCAGACCGGTATGGGCTGCAAGCGTTTCCTTGAGACGAGTCATGACAGAAGAGTCGGATCCCGCGGCACTCAGGCGCAGGGTACGATAGTGCTCTGGTTTCGTGAGTGACCGCACCAGATCCAGCGTCGTCAGCAGGCGCGTCAGATGCTGATGTCCCAGCAACGCGCGAGGGCGGGGCACATCATAGGTCACAATCAGGTACGCTGCGACAACTGAGCGCAACCGGAAGAGCGTGCGCAGATCGCCGCTGAACTGGACACGTATCCTGCCAGGATACAGCGCAACTAGAGAGCACGCACGTCCGCAGCATGCGCGGATTTCTTCGAGGGCATATGGCTCCAGCCCTTCGAGCACATCGAATTCGACCTCGAACATAACAACACCGATCTGGCAACGATGCAATGGAAAAGTATAGCAATACTAGGACTCGTCAGTCCGTCTAGTGAGGAAATTCAGGAAGACTTCAATCTCTTCATGGAGCATTGCATGCACTGGACGTAGTTCGCTCACCAGAGGTTCTAAACGTGCCCAGTCAAGGGTGAAGGCATAACTGTGGCGGAAGTAGTGGCGAAAGGCCAGATAGTCAGTCAGGCGTGTTTCAAGTGAAGATGACAGCAGCGCTAGACGAGTCGTTGTCGGTCTGCTACCTGTGCTAACAATCTTATCCCATCTCAAGTCTCCTCCTTCCCTCATCGAGCACATAAATGAGATGCAGAAGACATCCACGACCTGCCTTTCAGGATTATCGCAATGGTTTGATCGCGTATCAACTCATCTCTGGCAACAATAAAAAAGCACAGGTGTGCGCTTCATTGTACACACCTGTGCTTTCGGATGGATGTGGTAGCGGCGGGTGGATTCGAACCACCGACCTTCGGGTTATGAGCCCGACGAGC
>JAGHYV010000148.1 GCA_017743475.1 Roseiflexus sp.
CTAGGCAGGGTTGATCGTGACGCCGCGCATCTGCGGCATCTGCGGCGGCAGCCATCTCTATAAATCTGCATTCGCGCTGGATGTTGCATGGCGCACCGAACTGCCGCCAAACGCGCTGCTGGTGCGCAACATTGCGCAGGCATGCGAAACATTGCAGAGCGTGCCGCGCTGATTCTATGCGCTCTTCGCCATCGACCTGACAAACCGGCGCTATGCGAAGGCGAAGGGGTACGACGAAGCCGTCCGCCGCTTTGCACCGCTGGTGGGTGAGTCGTATGAGCGCGGCATCGCGCTTTCGGCGAAACCGGTCGAGATCTATGCCATCTTCGGCGGACAGTGGCCCCAATCCAGTTTTATGATCCCCGGCGGCGTCATGTGCGGTCCGATCCTCTCTGATGTCACCCGTTCGATTGCCATTCTTGAAGAGTTCCGCCACAACTGGCTCGAATCACGTTTCCTGGGGTGCTCGGTTGATCGCTGGTTGGAGATCAAGACATGGGAAGATATGCTGGCCTGGGTCGATGAGAACGAGTCGCAGCACAACTCCGACCTGGGCTTCTTCCTGCGCTTCGGGCTGGAGATCGGTCTAGACAGGTTCGGCGCCGGCTGCGGCAACTATCTGGCGATGGGCACCTACCTGCATCCCGAAAAGTACAACCGTCCGACGATCGAAGGACGCAACGCGGCGCTCATCTAGCGTTCCGGCATCTACGCTGGCGGGAAGCACTACGAGTTCGATCAGGCGCGGGTGCGCGAGGACCATACCTATTCGTTCTACCAGGGAAGCGGACTGCTCCATCCATTCGAAGGACGCACTGAGCCGATCGATCCGGCAGAGGCTAAACGTCAGGGCAAGTACACCTGGGCGAAGGCGCCACGGTATGAAGTTGATGGTCTCGGCTATGTGCCGCTCGAAGTCGGTTCACTGGCGCGGCAGGTGGTTGCAGGCAAGCCGGGTGAAGACTGGCAAGATGTCGATCCGCTCTTCTCCGACATTATTGCCAAAAAGGGACCAAGTGTGCTGGTGCGCGCCCTGGCGCGCCTGCACGAAGAGGCCAAACTGTACAGGAACGTCCGTGAATGGCTGGGACAGATCGATCTGCACGATCGCTTCTACATCAAACCGGTCGAGCACGAGTTCGGCAGAGGGTTTGGTGCGACTAAGGCGGCGCGTGGCGCGCTCGCCGACTGGATCGTGCTGGAGAACGGCAAGATCGCCAACTACCAGGTCGTTACGCCAACCGCCTGGAATATCGGTCCGCGCGACAGCCAGGATGTCAATGGACCGATGGAGCAGGCGTATGTTGGAACGACAATCCAAGATCCCAGCGACCCGGTTGAACTGGGCCACGTCGCGCGCAGTTTCGACTCCTGCCTGGTCTGCACCGTTCACGCCTACGACGCGAAGACCGGCAGGCAACTTGGTGTCTACCGGATCGGTGAGACCGGCTAGATGGATACACTCATTATCGGGTGCGGCAACCTGCTGCGCGGCGACGACGGCGTCGGTCCGATCCTTATTCGTCGCTTATGGGAGATCGGTCTGCCAGAAGGCGTCCGCGTGGCAGATGGCGGTACCGCAGGGATGGATGTCGCCTTTCAGATGCGCGGCGCTGACCGGGTGATCATTGTTGATGCCTGTCGCACCAGTGCTGCTCCCGGAACGCTCTACCGCGTTCCGGGAGAACAACTCGAGCAAATCCCACCGCCGGAAGGGATCAACCTCACATGCATTTCGCTGGGATCACGCGCTGGCGTTTGGGCGCTGGTTGTTGAAGGATGCTTATCCACGCGATATTACCGTCTTTTTGATCGAAGGCGAGCGCTTTGATCACGGCGCACCGCTGAGTCCTGCCGTTCAGACCCAAATGGAAGCGCTGGCGCAGTGGCTTGTGACAACGCTCAACTCGACCGATGCTGTTCGTTGAACTGACTGAGAAGGGGTATCTGCATCTTCCTACTGACCTGGCGCAGCGTTATTTCCGAACGATGTGCTGGTGGCGCTGGTGCGCGCGGATGAACTATGGCTGCTGCCAACACGCGGACCGGCAGCTGGCGGGTTGCTGCTCAAGCAACACAATCGGCAGGGAGACCGGAGCGTGCTGATCTTATTATCACCCGACTCTTCGAGATGGTGGACGACCCGCTCATCTATGCGCTCTTCGTCCGCCACGCAATCGTGCGCCCGAACATCATCATGCGCGTCTCGCGTGTGCTCGATCTGGCGCTCCCCTACATTCGCTCCCACGGCGGCGACGTTGAACTTGTTGAAGTGCGCGATAACGTGGTGTATGTGCGCCTGCATGGCAGTTGCAACGGATGCTCGCTCTCGGCAGTCACGCTGCGCAACGAAATCGAAGCCACGTTGCGCACCAATATTCCCGAAATCACCGGCGTGCAGGTAGTCGCTGCCGAGGCGGCGCCAGCGCTGATCATGCCCGAAAGCATCGGCGTGCGCGACCATCTCGCCGGATGGGTCGCCGGTCCGTCGACCAGTGATGTACCGCCTGGCGTCATGTATCGCCTGCAAACAGAACGAGACGATATTTTGATTATCAACCTGGACGGACGGTTGAGCGCCTTCCGCAACGCCTGCGCCCATCAGGGACTGCCGCTCGACGACGGCATCCTCGACGCGGAAGCCGGAACGATCACCTGTCCCTGGCACGGCTTCTGCTACGACGCTAGCAGCGGCGAATGCCTGACCGCACCACAGGCGCAACTGGAGCCATTCCCGCTGCGCGTCGAACAGGGTCGCATCTGGGTGCGCCCGACACGGGGATAGGAGGAGCCTATGGCGCACCCACTCGTCTGGATTGGCGCGCAATCGCCTGGCGCGCTCGCGCTTCCCCCTGCCAACCCGACGCCATCCCAGATGTATGCGCCGCGTGGCGTCTACCTGGATGATCATCTGCTAATCGTCGCCGACTCGGGGAACCATCGTGTGCTTATCTGGCACAATGTGCCTGAACGTGATGGACAACCGGCTGACATCGTTCTCGGACAACCCGATTTCTACAGCGAAGGACTGCAGGCTGCCGGTCACGGTCCACGGTACGGGATGTATTTGCCGACCGGTGTGATCGTCATTGAGGGACGGCTCTACATCGCCGATTCCTGGAACCACCGCGTTCTGGTGTGGAATCGCATCCCTGAAGCGTCGAACACTCCGCCGGACGGCGTCATCGGGCAGGCAGACCTGGACGGATGCGAACCGAGTCGGGGCGGCGACGTCTCCGGGGGCGGGTTCTACTGGCCCTACGGCATCGGATGGGTCGCCAGTCGCTTCTACGTCGCCGACACCGGGAACCGGCGTGTGCTTGGATGGAACGGCATTCCCGAAGACAGGCAACGGCCCGATCTGGTGTTGGGGCAGAACAACGAATTCAGCCATGCTGAGAACCGTGGTGCAGCGCCGTCAGCGCATTCATTCCGCTGGCCCCACGCGGTTGCAGGTGATGCCACCACGCTCTACGTCGCCGATGCTGGCAACCATCGCATTCTGGGATGGACTCCGGTTCCAGAGCGGGACGAACCGGCGCGCCTGGTTCTCGAACAGCGTGATATGTCAACTGCGTGGGAGATGCTGCATCTGCCGCCGAGTGCATTGGCGCTCCGCTTTCCCTATGCTGTTGCGTGCGCCGATGGTCGCCTGATCGTCGCCGACACCGCCAACAACCGGGTGTTGATCTGGCGCACATTGCCGCGCGAGGGGGCGTTTCTCCCAGCAGATAATGTGATCGGGCAGCCTGATTTCGACGGCAACGGCGAAAATCGCTGGCAGGCGGTCGAGCGCGACACGCTCTGCTGGCCCTATGGCATAGCCGTTTCCAACAATTGGCTTGCGATTGCCGATTCGGGCAATAACCGTGTTATGATATGGGATATAAGCGTTTGATGCCTTTCTCCGCCGTCACTCGAATCTTTCAGGCATGAGATCTTGAAAAGCCGTAGATACAGCATAGTATCGTTTGCAGTCCTTCGCTTCTTCGGAGGTTTGTCTTTGACGGTCTGACACGCCGCCTTTTCCTGCTCAGACGCACAGGAGGGAAGACCGAAGGGCGGTACACGCACAGGGGCGGGTTTTTGGGCAAACCTTATGAGTTGTATCGTCCGCCGGGTTTATCCACCCGTCAATCTTGCATAATACGCGACCGCGTGACAGAATTGATCACTCGTGAAAGGACGACGCTATGTGTCTTGGCATCCCTGGACAGATCAAAGAAATCTATGAGATGAACGGCATCCGCATGGGCAAAGTTGATTTCAGCGGTATTGTCAAAGATGTGTGCCTGGCATACCTGCCCGACATCGACGTCGGCGACTATACGATTGTGCATGTCGGCTTTGCCATCACGCGTCTCGATGAACAGTCGGCGCTGGAGACCCTGGCGTTGTTCCGGAGCATCGGATTGCTTGATGAAGAGTTGCGCACCGACGCGGAGGAGGAAGCGGCATGAAGTATCTCGACGAATATCGTGACCCGGAACTGGCGCAGCGCCTGTTTGCCGAAATTCGTCGTATCACCACACGCCCCTGGGCGATCATGGAAGTGTGTGGCGGGCAGACACATTCGATCATTCGCAACGGAATCGATCAACTTCTGCCAGAAGAGATCGAGTTGATCCACGGTCCCGGCTGCCCGGTGTGCGTCACACCGCTAGAGATCATCGACAAGGCGCTGGCTATTGCTTCTCGCCCCGAAGTCATTTTCTGCTCATTCGGCGATATGCTGCGCGTTCCGGGGAGCGCTAAAGACCTGTTTCGCGTGAAGAGCGAAGGCGGCGATGTGCGGATTGTCTACTCCCCGCTCGATGCTGTGCGCCTGGCGCAGCAACATCCCGACCGCGAGGTTGTCTTCTTCGGCATTGGGTTCGAGACGACCGCGCCTGCCAATGCGATGGCGGTATTGCAGGCGCACCGTCTGGGACTGCGCAACTTTTCGATGCTGGTATCCCATGTCCTGGTACCACCAGCGATTTCAGCCATCATGGAGTCGCCAACAAACCGGGTGCAGGGGTTTCTTGCCGCCGGTCATGTATGCAGCGTCATGGGCACCTGGCAGTACCAGCCGCTCGTTGAGCGGTACCGTGTGCCAATTGTGGTGACCGGTTTTGAACCGCTCGATGTGCTAGAAGGAATTCGCCGCGTCATTCTGCAACTCGAATCAGGGCGCGCCGAACTCGACAACGCGTACGAGCGTGCCGTGCGACCCGAGGGGAATGTGGCAGCACAAAAGGTGTTGTCTGAGGTTTTTGAGGTAACCGACCGGGCATGGCGCGGTATTGGGGTCATCCCGCAGAGCGGCTGGCGGTTGCGCGACGCATACCGCGCCTATGACGCCGAGACGCGCTTCGCCGTGAGTGACATTCAGACGCGTGAGTCGCCGATCTGTCGCAGCGGTGAGGTGCTCCAGGGTATGCTCAAACCTAACCAGTGCGCTGCATTCGGCAAGGAATGCACGCCGCGCACACCGCTCGGCGCGACGATGGTGTCGAGCGAAGGCGCATGCGCGGCCTACTACCATTACGGACGCTTCATCAAGGCTGAAGAGGTGGGAGTAGCGCGATGAGTAACGGGCTGAACTTCGAAGGGTGGGTCTGTCCGCTGCCGCTGCGCGATCACCCGAACATCGTTATGGGGCACGGCGGCGGCGGCAAACTATCGGCGGAACTGGTCGAGCACCTGTTTCTGCCAGCGTTTGCGGAGGCAGGCGCCGTTGATATGGGAGACGCAGCGTCAATTACGGTCGGCGGAATGCGCCTGGCATATTCGACTGACTCGTTCGTCGTGCGGCCGCTCTTCTTTCCCGGCGGTAACATCGGCGAACTGGCGGTGAATGGCACCGTCAACGACATCGCCATGCGCGGCGCGCAGCCGCTCTTCCTGAGCGCCGGGTTCATTCTGGAAGAAGGGATGTCACTTGATCGCCTGGCGGCAATTGCGGGCAGCATGGGAGCAGCTGCGCGCCGCGCCGGGGTAAAACTGGTCGCTGGCGACACCAAGGTCGTTGATCGTGGTCACGGCGACGGTGTCTACATCAACACTAGTGGCTTCGGCATCATTCCGGAGGGGGTTGATATTGGTCCAAAACGGGCGCAACCGGGAGATGTGATTATTGTCAGCGGAACCATCGGCGATCACGGTATCGCCATTCTCAGTGTGCGGGAAGGGCTGGAGTTCGGCGCGCCGATCCAGTCTGACACGGCGCCGCTCAACGGATTGGTCGCTGATATGCTTGATGAAACCCGCAACATCCACGTTCTGCGCGATCCCACCCGTGGCGGAGTGGCGTCGGCGCTCAACGAAATTGCACGCGCATCACAGGTCGGCATGGTGATTGATGAGCGCAAGCTGCCAGTGCAGGATGCAGTACGCGCCGCGTGTGAATTACTCGGCATGGATCCGATCTATGTGGCGAATGAGGGGAAACTGATCGCCATCGTGCCTCCTTCTGACGCTGACCGGCTGCTTGCGCGGATGCGGGCGCATCCGCAGGGGCGACAGGCAGCCATCATCGGGCACGTGACTGCCGATCATCCAGGTATTGTAGCGGCACGCACTGGTATCGGCGGAACCCGGATTGTGGATATGATGGTAGGGGAACAATTGCCGCGGATCTGCTAATCCTTCGTCTCAGGGTGTCGTCGCTTCGAGCAGGTCGAGGTTAACGCCCCAGACGCGAAGCGGTTTGCTCTCCTGGGAGACCAGTTGGAGCGTTGTTTTGCCGGGACGAAGGCGCAGTTCAACGCTCACT
>JAGHYV010000046.1 GCA_017743475.1 Roseiflexus sp.
TCCATTTTCAGATTGTACAAAAATAGTATATCACTAAATCTTGATGATGTCTATTGACATGTGGAATGGTGGTACCGGTGGTTTTGCTGTTGAGCAAATCAAACTGTGTTAGCAGGAAGAAGTAAAGATAGTCGCGTTCTATCTCATTTTCGGGATCAATTCGAACCATTGTGGACGCAAGAACTCCTTCAAGGCCAATGAAAACTTGCCCTGCTTTCGAGCCGTCCCAAATGAGCACCACATCCTCTTTTGAGCAAAAAGGTAACTTTGACAAGTATTGAGCTGGAACCCACTCTGTAGGTAGGCGATTGCGAAAATAATCTGCTGTCAGATATGGCAAAGCTCCAAATTGGTATTTGGGTATCAATTCATCTGGCTTGCGGCCTTTAGTTAGTTTTACCACCTCTCCCAACCTCACCATTCGCCACTCTTCCGGCAGGGGGCCGAGTTCGGTCATCTGAAAGCCGTCGGGAAGGTCCTCGGTGTTCACCACAGAGCGCACAGAGGCCACAGAGTCAACCTCCGTGCTCTCTGTGTTCTCGGTGGTAAAAATCCCCTTTTTCTTCATAGCATCCCCAGGGTTCGCAGTACCTCATGCAGCGCGCGGTCGGCCTCGGCGCGGTCCTCTTCGGCCTCCTGCAGGCGCACCGCCGCTTCCTCCAGCGGCAGCACTTCTTCTTTGCCGTTCGTGCTCACATAGCGGCTGGGCGAAAGGTTGTAGTCGTTGCGGGCGGCTTCGTCGTTGGTGATGATGGTGGACATGCCGTCTTCGGCGCGCCATTCGTGATACAGGGCGGCGATGCGGGCGATATGCTCCTCGGTCAGGTAGTTCTTGGGCCGTCCCTTGGCGAACTGCTGGCTGGCGTTAATGAGCAAAATCTCCCCGCGGCGCGCCTTGCGGCGGTTGACCACCAGGATGATGCCCGGCGCAGTGGTGTTATAGAACAGGTTTTCCGGCAGCAGGATCACCGCCTCAATCAGGTCGCGCTCCACGAAGGCTTTGCGGATGTCGCGCTCGCGGTTAGAGCCCTGGTTGCCGCTGCCGCGGCTGACGGCGCCGGTATCCAGCACCACCGCCATCTTGCCGCGCTCGTTGAGAGACGCCAGCATGTGCTGCAGCCAGCCCCAATCGGCACTGGAGGAGGGCGGCGCCCCCAGCTTAAAACGCTCGTAGGGGTCGTTTTCGTAGGTTTCTACGGGGAACTTTTGATTCCACATCGGATTAGCGGTCACCCGGTCGAAAGTCTGCAAGCGGCCTGCGGTGTCCTTGAAAGCCGGATGGCGCATAGTGTCGCCGATGCGGATGTCAGCCTGCAGGTCGTGGATGATGACATTCATGCGCGCCATGGCGAAGGTGGTCGGGTTGATCTCCTGCCCAAATAGGCGTAAGGGCGCGACGCCGGGCGGCAGTTTAAGGCGGCCGTTCTCTTTTACGCCGTGCGTCTCCAAAAATCGCAGATGGCACTTGATGAGCAGCCCGCCGGAGCCGCAGGTCGGGTCATAGACGGTCATGCCCGGCTGTGGATCGAGTAGGTGCGCCATCAGGATAGCGACCTCGCGCGGGGTGTAGAACTCGCCGGCGCTTTGTCCCTGGTCCTCGGCGAATTTGCGCAGCAGGTACTCATAGGCGCGCCCCAGAATGTCCGGCTCAACATCCTGCAGCCCCAGGCGGTGCATGGAAAGCACGTCAATCAATCTGCTCAGGTGATCATCAGGAATGATGCGCTGACCGGCGGCGGTGGCATTGAAATCCACCATGTTGATCACGCCCTCCAGGGAGGGATTTTCGCGTGCGATATGGCGCACCGCGTCGGTCAAGAACTGCCCCAGTCCGCTCACCCTGTGCCGACGGATCGCGTGCCAGCGAGCGTTTTCGGGAAGGTAAAAGCGCACCAGACGCACCTGGCCGCTCTGACGCTCCTGTTCCAGCAGGTGCAGAACCAGGTCGCGGCTGCTGTATTCGGCGCTCAGGTACTCGATTTCGTCATCGAATACGTCGGACAGCCGCTTGAGAAACACCAGCGGCAGGATGTAATCCTTGAACTTGGGTGCGTCCAGCGGGCCGCGGATGGTACACGCGGCGTCCCAGAGCCAGATTTCGAGCGTAGAAATATCGAGCATGCAGGCGACCCCGTTCCACCGGTCAGACAGGCATCAGTCTGATACTCACTGATTGTATTCGCTTCGCAGAAGAGCGTCAAAAGTTGAACCCGCCGCCGGCAGCCGGCGCCTCTCCCCGCCGTGCATATTCTTCTCCCAACCCGCCGGGCTGCACTCAACCGCCGGGCAGTGCTATAATCGTACAGGATTCAGGTTCGAGGGTTGGCTGTCATGAATGTTCTGCTCATCGGTTCGGGCGGGCGGGAGCACGCGCTGGCGTGGAAACTGGCGCAGTCGCCGCTGCTCGATACGCTCTTCATCGCGCCGGGCAACCCGGGCACAGCGCAGATCGGGCGCAATGTCCCCATCGATGCTCTGGACATCCCGATGGTGATCGAGGTGGCGCAGCGCGAACGGATCGGTCTGGTCGTCGTCGGTCCCGAAGCGCCGCTGGCTGCAGGACTGGCGGATGCCTGTCTGCGCGCCGGTATTCCCGTCTTCGGTCCCACTGCAGCGGCGGCGCGGATCGAGAGCAGCAAAGCTTTTGCCAAGCGCCTGATGATCGATGCGCGGATTCCAACCGCCGAGGCGCGCATTTTTGACGATCCCGATGCAGCGGTCGAGTTCGTGCGGTCGAGCAGGCGGGTGTGGGTGGTGAAGGCGGATGGGCTGGCTGCCGGTAAGGGTGTGATTGTGCCGGAGACGGTAAGCGAGACAGTGGATGCGATCCGGTTGCTGGGCGCTACCCGCGCCGGTGCGCTGCTGCTGCTGGAAGAGCGCCTGAGCGGTCCAGAGGTGTCGCTGATTGCGTTGTGCGATGGCGAACGTGCGTTGCCGCTCCTCCCCGCGCAGGACCATAAGCGGCTGCGCGACGGCGATGCCGGTCCGAATACCGGTGGAATGGGCGCATATGCCCCTGCACCGCACCTCACATCCAGCGACATTGCCGAACTGACGGCGCTGATCATCCTGCCGGCGCTACGCGCGCTGGCAGCCGCAGGATCACCGTTCCGTGGCGCGCTCTATGCAGGGCTGATGTTGACCGAGCACGGACCACGGGTGCTGGAGTTCAATGCGCGCTTCGGCGATCCGGAAGCGCAGGCGATTCTGCCGCTTCTGCAGGGCGATCTTCTTGCGGCGCTGCTGACGTGCGCCGGGCAGGGCAGGCTCCACGATGATATGGTGCACTGGAGCAGTGATGCAGCGGCATGTGTGGTGCTGGCGGCGGAAGGGTATCCCGATACGCCGCAGCGCGGCGATGTGATCAGTGGCATCGATGCGGTCACCGATCCGCATGTCTGTATCTTTCACGCTGGCACTGCGTGGGAGAACAATCAACTGGTCACGGCTGGCGGACGAGTGCTCGGTGTCACCGGCATCGGCGCCAGCCTGCGCGAAGCGTTGACGCGGGCATACGCCGCCATCGATCTGATCCACTTTCGCGGTATGCACTACCGCCGTGATATTGGTGCAGGGGCGTTTCGATGAGCGCTTCGGCGCAACCCTACCGGATTGCCGTGCTAGTCTCCGGGAGCGGGTCGAACCTTCAGGCGCTTCTAGATGCGCAGCAGGCAGGAGACCTTGGCGACGCGGAGATTGTCCTGGTTGTCAGCGACCGCGCCGACGCCTATGGGTTGCAGCGCGCGCTGAAGCGCCGCGTCGCCGCAGCCTTCATACCGCTGCGGCATCCGCGCGATCCTGCTGCGCGCGCCGCCTGGGAACGCCGCCTGGCGGACGTTGTTGCCGCATTTGCGCCAGACCTGATCGTCCTTGCCGGTTTTATGCGCGTGCTCTCACCGGTATTCCTTGATCGGTTCCCCAACCGGGTCATCAATCAACATCCGGCACTGCTCCCCGACGACGGCGGCGATACCTTTGTCACATCGCGCGGCATCGTTATTCCAGCGCTCCGTGGCGCACACGTCGTTGCTGATGCGATCCGGCTTGGTCTGCCGGTCACCGGGTGCACCATTCATCGGGTCACTCCGGCGGTTGATGATGGACCGGTGCTGGCGCGCGCCGAAGTGCCGGTGCTGCCCGGTGATGATGAAGCCACGCTTCACGAACGTATCAAAGACGTGGAGCACCGTCTGATCGTCGAGGTTGTGGCGCGGTTGGCGCGGGAAGGGCGACAATGAAAGGATACAGTCGCACGATCATCAGACGTGGCACTGTGCCTCATACACGATTTCATACGCCAGGTGCGCTTCGTGCTTCCCCTTGAGCTGGACATGACCGATTGGACGCAACTGCCACGGCAGGTCACAATCCGGCGGCAGCGCATCGATCAGACGATGGGAGACAATAATCTGGTCGGCGCGCGCCAGTCCGCTCAGGCGATTCGCCGTATTGACAACATCTCCGATCACGGTGTAGTCAAGGCGTTGCGGTGATCCAATCGTCCCGACAAGCGCCGGTCCATAAGCGACTCCCACACCCATCCCGAGATCGAGACCCAGGGTGCGACGCCAGATATTACGCAGTTCGTGGAACGCCAGTTGAAGATCGACGGCTGCATGCAACGAACGGGGCACATCGTCATCGCGGGCAATCGGCACCCCGAACACCCCGATCAACCCGTCGCCCAGAAACTTATCGACTGTACCGCCATGACGGTAGAGCGCCTCGGTCATTGCGGTAAAGTAGCGGTTGAGGATCTCCTCGACAAGGATATGCGGCTCCAGACCCTCGGCGAGCGCAGTATAGCCGCGTATATCGGCAAACAGCACCACAATATTGCACTCCTGCGGTGCACCGAACTCTCCCCCGCCCGCCAGGACCTCTTCAACCACCTGGGGCGACACATAGCGTCGGAACATCGCGCGCAGGCGTTCCTGTTCAGCGCGCTCGAGTTCTTTGATCGCAGTAATATCCTGCATCACCGCCACGCGCCCGATCAAGATATCATCGGCGCCGCGCACCGGCGCGACACTGACATTGAAGATCGCGCCGTCGGGCAGAGCGACTTCCACCACCGATTGACCATTATCGGAAGCGCCATTCAACGCACGTAGCAGATCGCGATTCTCGACCAGCTGGTCGAGCGAACTCCCAGACGTGGCTGTCAGGTGAAGGCGCTGCTCAGCTGCTGGGTTCGCCAGCAGCAACCGGTCGTGCGGATCGATTAACAGAATTGGATCGGCAGCACTGCGTAGCACGGCGCCAAGCGTCGAGCGCTCGTCTTCCACCCTGTGGTACAAACGAGCATTCTCTATCACCTGCGCCAGCAAACTTGCGACCGTCTCGAGCAGGGTGAGATCGGTCGCCTGGAACTGCCGTTCATAACCGCTGACATCGAGCACAATCAGCCCGATCTGCTGACCTTCCGCTAGCAGCGGCGCTATTGCTAGCGTCGTAACGCCAGCTGCCACGAGTTCAGTCGCACATCCAGCCAGGCGATCATCACTCACCGAAAGCACGAGAGGAGCAGAAAGCGTAACCGTTTCGGCAAGCGCGCGCCAGGGGAGACGATTCCTAACGCTATCAGTGGCATGCACTGCGCCATCCATAGCGCCCGGCTCAGTAAGGACAATACCGCATCCAACGACGTCGAAGATCGTAGCAATTGTGCGTGCAGCAATGGTCAGATTTTCCGCTGCATCCAGACGTGCCGTCATTGCCAGGGACAGGTTGTTTACCATACCGAGTTGGCGAACGCGCCGCTGCTCCATATCGAACAGGCGTGCGTTATCCAGGGCAATGCCTAGCTGGCTCGCCAGCGTCGAAAGAAGCCGGATATCGGCGTCACCGAACGCTTCAGGCACAGGCGACATAACAGACAGGGCACCAAAGACCTGGCGCGCGGTCTGGATTGGCACTGCTAGGTCTGAGCGCACGCTGCGATCGAGAGCCGCTAACATCGCATGTTCCGTTTGCAGTGTATCGGAGATAAGGTACGGTTTGCGGTGCAGAATCGCCTGTCCGGCAGCACTGACTTCAGAGAGCGTCACCTGACCGATTGCCTGTTCGATAGTGCGGTTGCCTGAAGCGGCGCGTAGCACCAGACGGTCCTCCTCGCGGAGAACGACGGCGACCAGCGGATAACTGAACGTGTGATGGATCAGATGCACCACCAGGCGGAGCAGCTGATCCGGACTCATCAACTCAGTCAGGTAGCGACTGATCTGATTGATGCGCTGAAGTTCCTCGGCGCGGCGCTCGAGCAGATCGCGCTGGGTGCGGGTCAGACGGAACAGTTCGGCATTTTCGAGCGCAATTGCGCTCTGTGCTGCTACAGCATTCAGCAGTTCCAGATGTTCCTCACTAAAATAGCCGGGAGTATGGTGCACCAGCGTAATTGCAGCAAGGGCGCGCCCCTCGCGTACTAGAGGCACGGCAGCAACACTTCGCACCGCGCGCTGCTGGGCATTTACCGCGATCCAGCGCGGATCGTCGCGCGTATCGTTGATAATCAACGGTTGCCGCTCGCGCAGCACCCACCCGGCCACACCCTGACCGAGAATGTCAGTCAACGGAATGGTTGGGCGATTGCGCGTGCTGGAGAAAAGGCGCGGTTGGTCGCTAGTAAGCACCAGAATACTTGCGCGCACCGCACCGACGGCATCGGCAAGCCGGTCGAGAAACTGGGTGAGCAACCGATCAAGATCGAGAGTCGTCCCCAGTTCGCGCGTCAGGTGCAACAACAATTCGGTCTTCCGCTGCTCAGCGCGCAGCGAGCGCTGACTGCGTTGCAACCGCAGCATCGCGCGCACCCGCGCAAGGAGTTCAGCCAGATCGACCGGTTTGACCAGGAAATCGTCAGCGCCAGCATCGAGCGCTGCAACTTTTGATTGCGGATCGCTATGCCCGGTGACCAGGATGACCGGAATAAACGGACGATCTGGGTTGGACTTGATGTGCTCCATCACCTGACAACCGTCAACCCCTGGTAATGCCACATCCAGCAGCACGAGATCAGGGGTAACGAGTTCCAGGTATGCCAGCGCCTCTTCGCCAGTGGCGGCAAGCGACACACGATACCCGGCGTTGGTCAGGAGAATCTGAAGCATACGACGCACATCGGCGTCGTCATCGACCACGAGGATGTGTGCCAGTTCGGTCATAGTACTGCAGGAGCGGAATTGAACGCGCGAACCTGCACGTTCCACTCGCTATTGTATATCCTGCTGTAGCGATGTGCAACGTGTTTGACGCCGCACCGTCGCTCTGGTATAATAGCGCGAGTGAATAAGAGAGTGGATCTACCACTCTCTTCTTCTTGTCTGTGAGGACGGGCGCCTACACTCGCGCCCAATAGGTTGAGAAGCATGGCAATGTACGCTATTATACGCGACCGCGGAATGCAATACCGCGTTGAGGAAGGACAGGCGCTTGATATTGCCTTGCTCGACGCTGAGCCGGGAAGCGAGATCGAACTCGGTGACGTGCTGTTGATCGGCGGTGATCAACTGCGGATTGGGACGCCAACCGTCGATGGCGCGAAGGTAGTGGCGACCGTTCTGGGAACCACGAAAGGTGACAAGATCGTTGTGTTCCGCTATAAGAACAAGAAACGCTATCGCCGCCGCACGGGTCATCGGCAGGAATATACGCGTGTGTCGATCAGCAAAATTATTGTTGATGCCAATGAACCACGTGTGACGGGCAGCACGGAAGGAGAGACCAATGGCTCATAAGAAAGGGGTTGGCAGTTCACGCAACGGGCGCGACAGCAACCCGAAAATGCTGGGCGTCAAGCGCTTTGGCGGTGAGCGCGTCCGACCGGGGACGATCATCGTTCGCCAGCGCGGCACAAAGATTAAGCCAGGCAACAATGTCGGCCTTGGACGTGATTATACGATCTATTCGTTGATTGATGGTGTTGTCACCTTTGAGCAGCATTCGCGCAATCAGAAGCGCGTGAGCGTCTACGCTACAGAGTAGGAGCGCATCTGTGAAAAAGGGTATTCATCCCCAAAACTATAACACGCAGGTGGTCTGCGGCACGTGCGGAGCGATCTGGCCTGTGATCAGCACCCGCCAGAATCTGCGCGTCGATGTTTGTTCGCGCTGCCATCCGTTCTATACCGGCGAGCAGCGCATTGTTGATACTGCCGGTCAGGTTGACCGCTTTATGCGCCGCCTGCGCACAACTCAGGATCAGCAGGCAGAAATTGCGCGCCGCCGGGCAGAACGTGAGAAGCCTGAGCCAAAGAAGCGCAGCCTGCTGAAGGAAATCTACGGCGAAGAAGCATGATAGATCGCTGCCATCCGCCGCGCCTGATCCCGAATATCTTCGCGCAGCGCGGCGGGCGCCAGCACTTCAACATCCCCACCCCAACTTAGAATCCACGAGCGGATCTCTCGAATTCCTCCCACGCGCAAGACAATATCACATTCGCCATCGCTGTGATCAATAACCTGTTGGCTATGGTGCCAGACGCTCTCACGCACACGACGAGCAGCCTCGCCAGTGAACCGTAACCGCACTTCCACTTCGGTCTCGTTCATGACGTTCCATGCAGAGGCCAGGTGCGCGTAGGGGTCGAAGTCTTCAGGGATGGTGTACGTTTCGTCGAGGATCGTCGCCTGCTCAATGCGTTCGAGCTTGAATGTGCGCAGCGCGCCACGCAATTGATCGTGGGCAATAACGTATGATGCCGGTTCGCTGCGCGCTACTTCTAGCAGGTATGGCTCAATCACGCGCTGCGTTGTCTCCCCGTTCATCGCACGGTAACGAATATCGACACACCGCCGATCCGCCCATGCGCGGGTGATCGTTTCGAGAATGCGAATATACTCCGTTCGTTGTGCTCGCGCACAAATGAGATCGGCCACCCGCGCGATGTGGGTGGAAACGGTCGTGTCGGGAAGGCTCGCAGCGAGTTTCTGTAATGCCGACACGACATGTGGGTTGTGCTCGTCGCTATGATACGAAAGCAGGCGTGCCGCAAAGAACAACGCAACGGCTTCGTTAAGGTTCAATTGCACTGTAGAGAGATAGGCCTCGCGCTCGATGCCGTAGCGTCCCCCTTGCTGCCATACCGGTACGCCCATTTCTTCGAGCGCAGCAAGATCGCGGTAGATTGTGCGCCGATCAACGCCGCACCGTTCGGCAAGGTCGACAACACGCAGGCCACCAATAGCATTGTAGAGCAGGTGTTCTATCCGGCGCAAACGCGCCGCTTTGCTCCGAGACCGATCTGACATGACGACGTCCGGTTCAGCGACTGCCTGCTGCCAGACTGCTAGACCAATCCAGACAGACGCAGCGCTACCATTGCGGCGAGCAGGAGTGTGGCAAGGATTGCAATCCGCCGGAGATCGTGGCGGGCGATCTCATAATCGAGCGAGTAATCGACCGGTTCAAGCGCAGGGCGCGCTACCCGCCGCTGCCGACGCGATGAGGCGCTCAGTATCGTCTCACGTTCGGTCGACGCGCGACTCGCAGCAGTGGCAGGCAGAAATTGCCCATAGACGGTCGATGCCGATACAGGTGCCTCAGCCGGGGACTGCACCACTCCATCTTCGTCCGGAGCTGGAGTTTCTGTCACGACTTCATCAGGCAATGGACGTGTTTCTACAGTTCGCCCAGGCGCCGTGCGCTGTTGCAACCGGGCGCGCTGTTGCTGACGACGACGCTGTGAACGCGATCGTGATGGCATGGAACAACCTTTCACCTTGAAACTCCTGATCGCTATTATAGCACGTAACCGCGACAATCACAGATGGTTTGCAATGTAGACCACAGGAAGGGAGGGGCGTTCCAGCGCGATTGAACTACGCAAACGTGTTCGTGCAACATCCAATATGCACCCTTTTTCAACCTTTCTCATCATTATCTTAGGCAGAAGTCATTGTCTTGTGGTAGACTTTTCCATGTTCAGTTATTTCTGCTGGCTCTTACACGATTTTTTCATGCCGGGGAGAAGCGTATGCGCATGCTGGCGCGTCTACTGACGGCAATAATCGTTCTTCTGGCGCTGGTGGTCTATGTGCTGCCAGTACCTGCTCAGGCTCAGGCGACGCTGCCACAATGGTATGAGCTGCGCACGCAAAACTTCGCAATCCTCTACGCTGATGGTGATCTTGCGTATGCTGAGAAGTATGCAACGTTCGTCGACGAGATATATGACGAAATAACATCGATCTTCAGCTACGCCGTACCAACGCCAGTCACACTGCGTCTCTACCCGAACCGCCGCGCGTATGATACAGCCAATCCGCTGGCAGCACCGATTCGCGGGATCATTGCGCATGCTGACTTCCGCCGGAACGAGGTGGTGGTCATTCTTGATCAGACTGGGGCACAGTCACTGGAAGAGATTAAGAATAATGTGCGCCACGAGTTGACCCACATTGTGCTGGCGGAGCTCTCTGCCAATCGTCTGAATGTCGGTTTCCACGAAGGCATCGCCCAGTATGTTGAGCGCCCTTCACCGGAACTGGAGCGTAAGGTAACAGCGTTGCGACAGGCGCTGGAGCGTGATGAACTGCTTCCCTGGAGTGCGCTCGATGATCGGGACCAGATCTATGGCAGTCCACAGATCGGCTATCCGCAAACCCTCTCTATCGTCGCGTTCCTGGTCGAACGTTATTCGTTCGCCAAACTGCGCGAGTTTATTACCGTGAGCGGCCGTAGCAGCGGTTATCGCTCGGCACTCGAACGGGTGTACGGCACATCTGCGACTGAGCTGGAACGTATGTGGCGCGAGTGGTTGCCGTCTTATCTTGAAGGCGGGTTTCGCTATAATGCGCTCACTGAGTACGACCTCACTCCTGTCGAGACGCTGGTGGCAGATGGTCGCTATGCTGAGGCCAAACGCGAACTGGAACTGGCGATTCCGTGGTTGCGCAATACCCGACAGAACGATGTATTGACACGCGCGCAGGATTTGCTGAGGCGAAGCGAATTGGGGCTGACCGCCGAAGAACTGGCGCGCAAGACGCGGGCTGCGCTCGAGGTACAGGATTATGCCATGGCTGCCGATCTCGCGCAGCGTGCGCTTGAAGCCTACACTGCGCTCGACAATGCTGAACGTATCGAGACGCTGCGCATATATGCGGCAATTGCCAATCGCGGATTGCGCGCCACCCAACTGCTTGAACAGGCAATGACCCTTGCCAAAGATTGGCGAACATTCGCCGATGCGCGGGCTGTCGCTAATCTGGCAGCGTCTGAGTTTCTCTCGCTTGGCAACCACGAAAGCGCTGCGCGTGCCCTTGAACTGCGTGCTGAAATCGACCGTGTCCAGACCCTCGCCGGATTGATTCTAATCCTTGTCGGGCTAGGGGGCATCGTTGTCGGAATGACGCGCCGCCTGGTTGTGCGCGAGGCAGAGGTCTGGTGATGCTGGAACGTCATCATCCATTGATAGAACAGTTGCAGCGCCTAGCAACCGAACGCTGGGCACGGCGTGCTTTTCGCACCATCCTTCAGTCGGTGTCAATTGCAATCGGCGTGTGGTGCATCGGAATGGGTGCACGGCTGCTCTGGAACCTGGAGATTAGCGTGCAGGAGCTGACAGCCATTGCCCTCGCTATTGTGGGTATTGCACTCATCACCCTGCTGCGCCCGCCAATGCGCCCGACAGACGTGGCTCGTCGCCTTGATCGGCGCTTCTGCCTAAATGAGCAACTGGCGACTGCGGTCGAGATGCTTCAGAGCGGCAGGCAACCCTCGCCAATGATGGCGCGCCTGCTCGATCAATCGACCCACACAGTGCAACAAGTGCAGCGGTATATCAATCAGCATCAGAAGGCGCCATGGACTGACCTGTTGACTCTGCTGGCACTGGTGCTGGTGGCAGGCGGGTTATTGCTGATCTCAGGCATTGGTGGGATGTTGCTCAATCCATTGGTGGTATCGTTGCCAGCGTTGCCTCAATCAGGCACGCTCCCTTTGCCATTCCCGGCGGATGATGGCGCTCCGATTGCCATTAGTGATCAGATCATCCCACTCGATCCTGGTGAAGAGATGATGCCTTTCCGTCCAGGAAACACTGCTGGTGATCAACAACCTGCTTCGACTCCAGCTCAGACGACGCAACCACCCGCCGCAGACCCCAGGACACTCGAGGCGCTGGCAAATGCACTGCGTGACCTGGGTGCAACGCGACCAGTTGCTGATGCGCTTGACCGTGGTAATACTGCAGCCGCAGCACAGCGCTTGCGTGAACTTGCCGATCAGGCTGGCGCGATGTCCAAAGAAGCGCGGCAGGCACTTGGGCGTGCGTTGCAGGATGCAGCACGCACTATCGAACAGCAGGATCCTGCACTTGCCAGGCAAGTGCGTCAATCGGCGCGCGACATTGCTGGTCAGCAGAGTGCTGCTCAGGGGCTTGAAGAACTGGCGCAGGCAATTGATCGATTAGGGCAATCTTCGTCTGCCAGCGCTCCACCATCGAATGGGCCGGGCGAGGGGCAGGCGAGCACTCCTGGCAGTCAACCGGGACAACCCGGTGCAGATGGCGCAAACCAGCAGAGCACGCCTGGAAGTGCGGCGGGCAATAACCCCTCCGGCGAACAGCGCCCTATTGCTCCTGCTGGACGTCTCGGCGTTGAAGGACAGCCGGTGACGATTGAGGCGCAGGGCAGCGGGCAGAGCGCTGGTGTGATCAAGAATCCAGACGCTTCACTGCAGAGCGGTGTCGGAACAGTCTCTGGCGGGGAATCGGGCACAGGCGGCGCAATCGGCGCCGACCCGTTGCGCATCCCACTCGACGAACGTGATGTGGTTCAGGAATATTTTCAGCCCTAAACCGCAGGCGGAGATTCCGCCGCTGTTCAATGAAGCCTTTCTACGCCGCCTGGAACGGTTAAGCCTGCAGGCGCAACGTACCTTGCGTGGTTGCCCGTCTGGTGGTGCACATCTTAGCCATCGCCTGCTGCCTACGTCTATCTTTAGCGATCATCGCCCTTACAGCATTGGTGACGATTATCGCTATGTTGACTGGAACGTGTATGCGCACCAGGATGCACTCTTTGTCAAACTGGGCGAGATCGAACAGGGTGTTAATGTTCATCTGCTACTGGACGCATCGCGCTCGATGGCGTGGGGATCTCCTGCTAAACTGCGCGCTGCGCAATTGATTGCTGGAACGCTTGGGTATCTGGCGCTGGCGCACAATGATCGGCTTCATGTAACGCCTTTCGATGCCGACGTGCGCCGTGAGTTCGGACCGGCACAGGGAAAATCGCGCCTGATCGAGATGTTGCGGTTCATCGAGCAGGTACAACCAGGCGGCGAAACTAATCTCAGACTGGCACTCGAAGCATATGCGCGTCGTCATCCGCGCGGAGGGTTGCTGGTCGTCTGTTCCGATCTGCTCGTACCTGAAGGGCTTGAGGAGGGATTGCGCGCCTACCCGCCGCCGACATGGCAGATACTCGTGATCCATCTTCTCGATCCACGCGAACTAAACCCTGAACGTCTCGGTTCCGTCGAACTCGAAGATGTCGAGACGGGTAAACTCTTGCCACTGATTATTGATGATGAAGTAATCGCACACTACCGTCGTAATCTTGCCGCCTGGCAGCGGACCATCGAATCGATCTGCGGGCGGCGTGGTGCAACATATGCGCGCGTGCTTAGCACGTGGCCGCTCGAGCGACAGATTATTCCGTATCTGCGCGCACGCCAGATACTGACATAGCATATGAGTTTTCTGTTGCCACTCGGATTACTGGCGCTGCTTGCCCTGCCGATTATCGTGCTCCTGCATCTGCTGCGCGAACGACGTCAGCGCGTACCTGTTCCGAGTCTGTTGCTCTGGGCAAATCTTCCACGCCGTATCGACGGTGAGCGGAGTCGTCGTCTGCCGCTGACGCTGTTATTGTTACTGCATCTTCTGGTTGCTGCGCTGCTTGGCTTCGCGCTAGGAGGACCACAGATCGCAGGTGCGCCCGCCCCTGATGCACGTCATACCGCGCTGATCATCGATACTTCGAGCAGTATGGCTGCGATCGACGGGGGGGCAAGCCGCTTTGAACAGGTGCGACAACGCGCCCGCGCTCTTATCGCAGCGATTTCCCCTGGCGACCGGATGACGCTGATAGCTGCCGGACCTCGGGCGCAGATTGTTGCGTCAGGCGAAGATCCTTTCGTTCTCACCGTAGCGCTCGACACACTGCAACCTGGCGGCGTCGGAGTGGCGATCAACGAGGCGCTGACGCTGGCAGAAGCCGCTCTCGACCCACAGTTCAGCCGACGGATCATTGTCCTGACCGATGGAGCATTGCCACCGCAGCCGGTGCGTGATGTTGCTGTGCCTGTGGAATGGGTGCAGATCGGTTCAGCGATTCCCAACCGCGCGATTATCGCTTTTGCTAGTCGCCCCTGGGGCAGTCGCATCCAGGTGTATGCGCGGGTTGCCAGTTACGACACCGCTCCGTTCAACGGGACGCTGCGGATCTTTTCTGGTAATCAGGTGCTGGCAGAGGATCAGGTCACAATAGCGCCAGACAGTGAAACCGAAATCAGCTGGACACTGCCGGGCGGCGTAGAGACGCTACGCGCAGTGATCGATGGACGTGACGCACTGCCGCAGGACGATTCTGCTTATCTGAGCGTAGCACAGGGTCGCCCGGCTGTGGCGTTGCTGGTATCGAACCAGCCAGCAGCTCTCCGTCGCGCTCTCGAAGCTATCCCTGGCGTCACTGTCGTTGTCACGACCCCTGATGCCTATGCAACGACACCTGAGCGCGTGATTGCAGATCTCACCATCTTCGATGGTTTTCTCCCTGATGCCTGGCCCCAGGGATCGGTGCTGGTCATTGCACCACCGCCAGATTCATCGTTGCTGCGTGTGGCGCCTGATCTCCAACTTCTTGATACTGGGGTGCCATTGCGTCAACGCGGCAGTACGCTGGAAGGGCTTGGTTTTGGGGGCGTCGTATTCAATGCTGTCCGGCGAATCGAGCCGCCGCCGTGGGCTGAAGTGCTGCTAGCATCCGGCGACCTACCACTGATTCTGCGTGGGCGAATTGAAGGTCGTGAAGTTGCAATCTGGACGTTCGATCTTGCCAGTGGCAACCTGACGACACGCCTGGCGTTCCCGCTTCTGGTCGCCCGCACGGTGCGCGATCTGGCGCCACCGCCGCTGCCACAGGCAGTGCGCGCTGGCGAGATGCTAACAATTCGACCCGATCCACGCACGACTGCGTTGGTGATCCGTGGTCCCGACAGCCGACGCATCGAAGTGCCGGTTACATCGGTCGTCACACTCGATACCCTGATCGAACCCGGATTCCACACAGTCGAAGAACAGCGTAGCGGCACAACTATTCTCGCTGGTGTGGTAGGTGTCAATGCTGGCGCCGCTATCGAGTCGAATCTTCGTCCACAGAGCGCACCATTGCTGCGGGCACCAGGAAATGACCCCGGAAGCGCGTCTGGACAGCACATGATCGATCTGTGGCCCTGGCTTGCTGGCACTGCCCTTATCATTCTAGCGATTGAATGGGTTTATGTGTTACGCCGCAGGTAAAGGTTGACGCTAATGATCCTTCGCAATCCACAGTTCCTGGCGCTCCTGATGATCGTGCCGCTGATCATTGGCGGCTGGCTCTGGCAACGCGGTCGTCTGCCAGCAATGGCGCTTGTGCTGCGGGTTGCCATCGTCACGCTCATTATCATTGCGCTGGCTAACCCCGTCATCCTGCACAGGCGTATTGAGACTGCTGCCGCGCCGCTCATCGTCGTGCTGGTTGATCAATCGGACAGTCTGACCGATCAGGGAAAGTCGGCACTCCGCGCGCGTGCAGCTGCGCTTGCTGCGAGTAGCAATGCGCCAGTGCAGATTATTACCTTCGGTGCGACCGTGGCGGCAGAAGGCGGGACGTTGCGCAGCGACCAGACCGACATCGCGGCTGCACTGCGTGCAGCACGCGGGTTGATCGGTACCAGTGGCGGACGGGTGGTGCTGCTCTCCGACGGTCTTCAGACCAGAGGGGATGCGATCGCCGAAGCGCGGGCGCTGGCGCTTGCCGGTATCCCAGTCGATACGGAACAGTATCAGGCACCGGCATTGTCCGAGTTCTGGATTGCAACAGTTGAGACGCCAGCCACCCTGCGTGAAGGGGAAGAGTTTACCGCCCGCATCGTGATGGTCAGCACCGTTGCTACCAGTGTTCAACTGGAGATGACCGCTGGCAATGAGCGTGTGCTGACGCAACAGGTGCGTCTGTCACCCGGCGAAAATACCTACCTGTACACTGGTCGCGCCGGTGAGCCGGGCATTCTGCGCCTCCAGGCGACGATCAGCGGTCAGCCCGACACACTTGCGCGCAACAATCGCGCCGGTGCAGCTATTCTCGTTGCTCCGATGCCTCGCATTCTAATGGTCGAAGAACCGGGTGGCGCTGTTAGCGCACCGTTGCGGAGCGCGCTCCGTAAAGCAGGAGTCATCGCAGATGTAACCGATCCGACGGCGCTCCCCGCCCAGATCTCGGCGCTTGGTCTCTACGAAGGGATTGTGCTGCTCAACGTACCTGCGAGCGCGCTGACCTTCGACCAAATGGCGACGTTGCGCGAATTTGTCCGCAGCGAAGGGCGCGGCTTACTGGCGATTGGGGGACAATCGAGTTTTACGCTCGGCGCCTACAAGAACACCCCCCTCGAAGAAACACTGCCGGTCGAAATGACTCCACCCCCGCGTCCAGAACGCTCGGATACGACCCTGCTGTTGATCATCGATCAATCTGCCAGCATGGGACCCGAAACCGGCATCTCCAAATTCACAATGGCGAAAGAAGCCGCTATCATGGCGACCGAGTCGCTCCGTGAACAGGATCGCATTGGCGTGCTGGCATTCGATGTCTCAACCCGTTGGGTGGTCGATTTTCAGCCGGTTGGCGTTGGTTTGAGCCTGGCCGATGTACAGCGTCGTATCAGCACACTGCCCCTGGGCGGCGGAACCGACATCTACAATGCGCTGCGTGAAGGATTGCCAGCCCTGGCGCAGCAACCTGGACGGGTACGTCACGCAGTGCTGCTCACCGATGGTCGTTCGTTCACCGACGACCGACAGGCATATCGGATGCTGCTTGAGGAGGCGCGCAGCCAGAATATCACTCTCTCGACGATTGCTATCGGCACAGACGCCGACATCAATCTGCTCCAGGAACTGGCGCGCTGGGGCGCGGGACGGTATCACTACGCCGCCGAACCAAACGATATTCCACGCCTGACGCTGCTCGAGAGCGAAATCGTGCGCACAGAACCGCAGGTTGAGGGCGATTTCCGCGCCGAGCAGACCGCTCCGCATCCCATGTTGCGCGACTTCGCGCCGGAGCAGATCCCCGGTTTGAAAGGATACGTGGCTACGCTTCTGAAACCCGGCGCCGATCTGGTCCTCCGTTCCCCTAACGGCGACCCGGTGCTGGCGGTCTGGCAGTATGGGCTTGGGCGCGCTGCTGCGTGGACGCCTGGCGCAGAAGCGCCGTGGGCTGCTAACTGGTCAAACTGGCCCGATTACGGTCGCTTCTGGGCGCAACTGATTCGCTACACTCTCCCTGAGCCGGATAGCGGTCCGCTTCAGGTGCGCGCCATCCGTGACGGCGATAGTGTGCGCATTGTTGCCGACTCCGTGGCGCCGGGCGGCAGACCGCTGGACCTGGCAGATACCCAGGCGACAATCGTGCTTCCAGATGGTTCATCCCGACTGATCACACTCCGTCAGACGGCACCAGGGCGCTATGAACAGGCGTTGACTCTGACAGCCGACGGTTCGTATGCAATCGAAGTGCGCCAGCAAAAGGGGAATGAGGTACGCCTGGCGCAGATTGGCTACGTGCAGCGCTACCCTGATGAATACTTGCCTCCCACCGATCCACAGGCTGGCGCACGTCTGTTGAACGACATCAGCGCCATTACGGGCGGAACAGCGCTACGCGGCGGACCGCTTGTAACACCGGGCGTTGTTCCTCTCAGCACTGAACGGCTGCTAGATACCGGTCTGTGGCCATGGTTGATCGGTCTTGCGGCGCTTCTCTGGATCATCGAGATTGCGCTACGGCGTGGGTGGTTACGACTACCGCGACGCTTTACCCGTTGAAGTATAATCTTCTACCGTTCTCTACCACTCAGAGAGAAGTGTGTTCAAATGCGCAGCCTGTTTTTCACAAAACACTATCCGTATGGTACTATTACTGTAAATTAGGTTATTTCACTGCAGAGGCGCAGCGTTCAAGAGAAAATCGATTCGCTCAAACGCCACCATGCATACATCATGTTTAGCTTTTGCGGCGCTCCGCGCTCTCGGCGTCTCTGCGGTAAGTTTTTCAGTAACGTCATTATCAGGACCGTAATCGGCACCTTCACTCTCCGCGGCACTTCATATGCGTACTACCGAACCGCAGGCGACTGTCCTGCACAATGCTGCTCCTGCCATCCCTGCAAATCATAATGCATTAGGGAAGGAGTTAATCTATCGCACACTGGTGCTGCCAGCCTGCCGCTCGATGTTCGACCGGGTCTGGATTGCTATTGAAGGTCCTGTTCCCCATCCTGCCGAAGGTCCGGTTATTGCCTATATGAATCATCCAGGATGGTGGGACGGCTACATGGCGTTCCTTGTAGACAAGATCGTGCTCAATGAGCGGTTCCAGAGCTATATCATGATGGAAGAGAAGCAATTGCGCGTGTACTGGTTCTTCACCTGGTGCGGCGCATTTTCGGTCGACCGGCGTCGCCCTGGCGAGGCGGAGCGATCAATTGCCTACATCAGTCGTTTGTTGCGTGAACGACGTGACCGCATGCTCTGGATACTGCCGCAAGGACGGATTGTACCGAATGATCGTCGTCCGTTGAAGGTCTATCCTGGAGTTGCGCGCATCGCCAGACAGGTAGGTGATGTGCTCTTCTGGCCCGTCGCGCTGCGCTACGAGTTCCGCGGTGAACAGCGTCCCGAAGCATTCATTCGCGTGGGTCCGCCCCATACGTGTGACACTACACTCCCTGAAGAGATGATTGTGGGTCTGGTTCAGACACGTCTGACCGCTGCAGTCGATGCGCTGCGCGACGAGGTGAACGAAGAACGTCTGGAATCTTACCGCACCCTGCTTCGCGGACGACGCGGCATTAACCGTGTGTGGGACGATGTTGTCGCCGTATGGCACCGATCCATACAGCGACTATCAGGAAGATCACGCCAGCCAGACTAGCCAGAGGGTATCCGTGCGCCAGATTTGCAGCAGTGAAGAAGATACTGCTCAGGATATAGAGCAGGGCGGGTACATGCTGCCAGACGAATGCGACGATGCGCTCGCGCTTCGCTAAGATCGACAGCGGCATACGGTCAGACTCGTTCTCGCCGTTCCGGGGCAGGATTGTTGCAACGATAAGCGCAATCAGGAACCCGACAACCCACCAACCGGCAAAGTTCTGCAGTGGCACGCCGTAGTACGAACCATCGTCGATCCAGAACCAGTAGGTATTAATGAGCGTGGCAACCGTTTCGATCTGGAGATCAAGCACAACGATCAATACACCGGTGAGCGTTGCAAGCGCGATACGCCCGCCGCGCGCACCCAGGCTCAGGCGCGCCAGTTGCCACGACCCGAAACCTGCCATCAACCAGGCAAGCGTGATTGGAACCGGCACAACTCCCAGTATCTGTGGTTGCAACATATCGGTATACTGGTAGCGACCGAACGGCAATCCTGTTGTTTCACCAATATGCTCGACCGCCCATGCCAGTACCGCCGCCAGCCCGACCGCCAGTGCGCCACGCGCGCCATACATCCCCAGTGCCCAGAAGATAACCGCCAACCCCTGGACAATCAGCATCGCAGCGCCCATCCAGAGACCCCACGCTGGAACGGCATCGAGCGCAACGGTGATAGTCGAACCGGGAAATACGGCACAGTACGCAAAAAAACAAACCAGAGACAGCATCCGAAACACAGGCAATGGTGACATGGACGGAGATACCAGCGAACGCAACGAACGATCTGCACTCCTTTTGCTCTGCATACTCTTCCTCACCACACGGTTGCCAGGATTGATGGCGATTCCTCTCTTTTAATGACGAAGCAGTGTATCTCTCCCGCGCTCAACACTTTCCCGACCAATTCCTGTCTACAATTCACGACGGCAAACTTATTCACGAACTGTTGCTTGCCGCGCTTGTGCATCTGCCACTGGATCCACTCGTGAGCGGCAGGCTCCTTTCGGTCGTGTGCGGCTGGCTGACCGTCATCGGATTGTGGCTCAGCGGAAAGATGGTCGCCGATCAACGGGCAGGCATCTTTGCCGGTCTTCTCTACATCTGTTCACCGCTGGCTATCGTCCACGACCTGCTGGCGATTCCTGACGCGATGCTTACCAGCGTCGCCAGTTTTGTGCTGGCATTGAGTCTGCGCCTCAATCAGATGTCAAACCCACACCGCTGGCATGCGGCGGGTGTCGGCGCACTCGTGGCGCTTGCCGGTCTGGTCAAACTATCCGGAGTGTTCCTGTTCGCGCTCCCGGCTTTGACCATACTCATGCGCACGATGCCGCCGGAACAGCGACATCGGCGGTGGGAGATGATGCGCACCGCACTGATCGTCACATTGCTGGCGCTTGCCGCATTTGCACCCTTCAACTATGGCGGCACCGAGAGACGTAAAGTTGGCGCACTCGACCTGATGCTCCAGGTTGAGCGTCTGGGACGAAATCTGTACCAGATTGGCGAGTAGATCACGATAGCCATGCCACTGTCGGTGCTTATCATCGCCGGCATTGGTCTGGCGACGTCCCGGACACGCCGATAGCACCTGTTTCTCTCTCTCTCCGCCAGCCTGTTCTGTCTGGCGCTTGCCGTTATCGGGAGCGTCCTCTATCCCCGCTATATCCTGCCCGTGTAGGTTCCGATCCTTTTTGCCGCCGGACTGAGCCTGAGTCAACACCGACAACGTCGCGAAGCCTTGCGCAACATCAGCGCGGCGCTGGCCCTGGTCACGTGCCTGTGGGGCGCTTTCTCTGCCTTCCAGTACATCCGCAATCCGGCACATGCTCCCCTAACGACCGCTGATCGCCACCAGTATGTCAAAACGTGGACAGCAGGCTACCATCTCGAAGAGATTGTGCACCATTTGCGCGTTGAAGCGGATCGATCAGGCAGTATCACTCTGGTAAGCCTGCTGCAACCGCGCCTTATTCACCTTGGACCCAAGATCTATCTGAACGATGATCCGCGTATTGCGTTCATTGACATCGACATGCATACAACCGACGCCCGACAACAACTCGGCGACCTGGCAGCGCAGCGCCCGCTCTACATGGCGCTCGATGCCGAAGAGATTGTAGCGTTCAGCATCGAACAGCGCTTCCCCGAACTCGAACGTATACGCGAATGGCGCAACCCATACAGCGACATGGCATTCTTCCTGTACGTCTGGTCACCGTAGAGGCGCGCCAAACCCGCCGCCGCCAGGCGTCTCGATGCGCAGAACGTCTCCGGGAAGCATCTCGACCGTCGTTTTGCCGGGCAGCAGACGCTCTTCACCTTCGCGGATCAGTACATTACGTCCACGCAACCCGGCAGCGCCGCCGTTCAAGCCATACGGGGCGTAGACTCGTCGATCACTTAGCAGGCTCACCGTCACTGGCGCGCGGAACTCAACTTCACGCACCAGACCATCGCCGCCACGCATTCGCCCTGCACCGCCTGATCCGTGCCGTAATCCATAGCGACGAACAATAAGGGGGAACTGCCGTTCCAACACCTCGACGGGCGTATTGAGAGTGTTGGTCATATGCACCTGCACGCCACTGAGACCGGGAAGTGTCGGGCGAGCGCCCATTCCTCCGCCAAGCGTCTCGTAGTAGGCAAACGACGCACCATTCGACGCGACTCCTCCAAATGTCCAGTTATTCATCGTTCCTGCTGAAGCAGCAGGAATACGGTCAGGCAACGCCTGAGCCAGCGCCCCAAACACTACATCGACAATCCGCTGCGCCGTTTCGACGTTTCCCCCTGCAACTGCCGCTGGAGGGCGCGGCGCCAGCATACACCCTTCAGGAACACGAACATCAATAGGCACATATGCGCCAGAGGACAACGGCATATCAGGCGGACCAAGACAGCGGAAACAGTAGATCACTGCTGACTCGGTGACCGCGCGTGGGGCGTTTAATGGACCACGACACTGCTTTGCTGTTCCTGAAAAGTCTACGATTGCAGTCTCGCCATGGATGTCAATGCGCACACAGATGATGAGCGGGTCGGGGTCAACGCCGTCGTTGTCCAGCAGATCGTCGAACGTATACGTTCCATCTGGAATTGCCGCGATCACCGCGCGCATGTGGCGCTCGCCATACGCCAGGAGCGCCTCCATATGACGCGCTACCCAGGCAGGGGAGTGACGCTCCGCCAGTTCCGCCAGGCGTTGTGCGCCGATGCGGTGACAGGCAAGTTGCGCTGCCAGATCGCCACGTCGCTCTTCGGGGGTACGTGAGTTGCGACAGATCAATCCGATGACCGACTCATCTGGGACGCCGCCACGCACCAGAAGGGTTGGCGGGATAATCAACCCCTCCTGATACACCTCACGGCTCATTGGCATCGATCCGGGGGTCATACCGCCGACATCGGCGTGATGAGCGCGCGTCGCCGTGTAGCCGATCAGTGTGTCGCCAACATACACCGGAGCAACTGTGGTAATATCAGGCAGGTGCGTACCGCCAAGGTAGGGATCATTGAGCGCCACGACATCGCCTGGAGCAAGCATACCGTGCGCCAGCGCCGCCTCGACCGAGCGCGGCATCGCCCCCAGGTGCACAGGAATGTGCGCTGCCTGCGCCACCATGCGCCCCTGAGCGTCAAAGACCGCACACGAAAAGTCTCGTCGCTCCTTGATATTGGTCGAGAGTGCGCTCCGACCGAGCGCCGCTCCCATTTCTTCGGCGATAGCAGCACAGCGATTGCGGAACACTTCCAGATCGACGGGATCAATAGAGGATGAAAACGAAAACATATGAGAACATCGTCACTTGTATTTTACTTTTCCTATGGTACCATACAAGCAAGAGAAGTAGAATTCAGACCGTTACGTCCCCGCCTTCATCGCGCCAGAACACATGCTATACCCATCTCGATTACCAAAGAGGGGCATCACCATGGTCAGGCAACCACTCCGCATCCTGCTTGTCGAAGATGACAGTACAATCGCCAGCGTCATTGCACTTGGACTGCGAACGCTTGGCGTGCCGTACCTGCTCGATATCGCCTACTCTGCCGACGAAGGATTGGAATTGTTCAACCAGCATGCCTATGATCTGGTAATGAGCGACTATAATCTGCGCGGGATGAATGGATTGTCATTACTTACAACGATAAGAAAGGCAAAACCTGATCTGCCGACGGTGCTGTTCACGGCATACGATACCCCGAAGTTGCAACGCGATGCGCAGAGCGCCGGGATCAATGGATACATTGCCAAGCCATTCCTGATCGAAGATTTTGTTACCCTCGCACGCAATCTGCTCCCTGCTATCGAGAACGAAATCGGCGCAAGTCCTTCGTAAACAACACTATTTCCTCCCTCGACGCCGCAACCAGAGTGCGGCAATTGCCGCAATAATCAACAGAATCGCCCAAGGAACCGGTATCTCGTAGACAAGCGCAATGCTGTAGGCGATCCCTATCAGCACGGTTGCGATCATAACGAACGCCAGGATTGTTCCTTCCCAGCCTGGTGATTTTTCTGGCATGTGGACTCCTCTGTTCTTCGAGCAGCAACAGGACGCCCCATCAGAAGCGCTCCTGGCGGGATTCGCCTGTCCAGATCGGCGTATGATCGACACAGACTTGCTGCTGGCTTTCTGTGCGCCGCCGCACGAGCGAGTAGCACCCTTTCTCTTTTTGTGTGAGACATGGATGGGTCTGCGTACAGGTAGATTGCATCAGAAGAAGTTCCACAAATGCTGATTGGTCACTTCGTGGTGAAACTGAATCTCAGCGTGCTTGATGATCGTCCCAAGCAAGCGCGGGCAACGATTGGCGGATGCCTGTTTAGTGGCTGCGAAGCGCATTGCCACATCCTCCCCTATGATCTCTTCGACCCATGTGCTGGCACGGAAGTGATCGAGCGCATCATAGATGTTATCGGGCAGGATGCCGAGCGGTTGATAGGGATCGATCGTCGGGACTTCTGTGCCTTTGAGGCCAGTTCTCAAGAGCGAGCAGATGGCGAGGTACGGATTAGCATCCGGCGCAATCGAGCGCACCTCGATCCGCGCTGAGCATGCATTCCCGATCGGAATGCGGATCATGGCGCCGCGATCAACCGGCGACGCCTTGATCTTCTTCGGCGCTTCGTAGTGCGGATCAAGACGCCGATACGCGTTGACGCTTGAATTGAGGATCAGACAGAGATCCTTGGCGTGATGCAGAATACGGTTGATGAAACTCCAGCCAAAGGACGAGATACCGTCACGTCCGGCGGAGTCGTAGAACAGGTTCGTATCGCCGCGCGCAATCGACAGATTGGTATGCATCCCGCTGCCATTGACGCCAGTGACCGGCTTGGGAAGGAAACTTGCCGTCATTCCCACCTTGTGCGCCACCTGGCGACAGACCAGTTTGTAGATCAGCACCTGATCGGCGGCAATCGGCGCTTCAGTGCGTGAGTAGTTCATCTCGAACTGTGATGGGGCGACTTCTGGGTGGTCTTTTTCATTGGCAAATCCCATCGCGCACTGCACTTCGGCTGAAGCATCGATAAACAGATGCAGCGCATCACCCGGCAGCGAGTGGTAATAGCCGCTGGTTGTAATAAACTCGAAGCGGTCGGTTTCGCGGTAGCGTTGCTCAGCGCGTTGCCCTTGGAACAGAAATCCTTCGATTTCTGTCGCCACGTGACACACCAGACCCTCGCGGCGATACAGATCATCCACATTACCGGCTGCGCTCCTCGCGTAGGATGTCCACTAGCGTGCGGGCAAGGCGCAGCGCCTTCATCTGAAGGTTCAGTTCTTCGAGTTCATCGTAGGGGACTTCCAGAAAATCACGAAGCGAACTTGTCATGGGAGCGTCCTTCTGTCCAGCTTTATCGATCCGGCGGACGTGCAGCCGCCAGAGAAAACCAACCGCCCGCCTATTGTACACGATCCCGCACTGTACGACAATCATGGTGCAGGAATGCGTCAGCAACCTGCGAACGCGCCCCGTATTGTAAGCAAATTGATCGCATTTCGTTAACCGTTCTCCAACGTTTGGGTTCAATCGGTACAGTATGATGATGCCAGAAGAGAGCATCACTATAAAGAGTAGAATGAATGTATATGGCCTCGTCTGCCCGCACAACCACACCTCTTGTTCTCGGACGCGACCTGTCGCTTCGTTCGCGTCTTATCCTGGGATACAGCATCGTCGTCTCTCTGACGCTAATCCTTGGTCTCTTCATGTTCGCTCACCTGAGCGCCATCCGTGACCGCCTGGAGCAACTGAGCTCCAATGTCACCATCGACACGCGCTACAGCATTGAGGCATTCACTGCTATCGCCGATGCGCAACGCCAGGTGGATCGGTATCTGCTGCAACCAGACGAGAGCAGATACTGGGATGCGGTTCGCCAGTTCGATACGTTGCAACGCACGATTGAGCGCCTGCAACGAGACGCGCACAACCCGGCAATGCTCGAGCATCTGAAGCGAATACAAGCGCAGGCAGCAACCTACTGCCAGATATTTGACGAGACCAGCACCAGCATCACTGCTCAGCAGCGCATGCGTGACGACCTGTACACCATGTTCTTGCAGCAATACCAGACTATCGAGCAGGCGATCAGCAATGCCAGACCGGTGACGCCAGGCGATTATCTGGCACTGATGGACCTGAGCCGGGCAAGTACGCGCCTGCAACTGGCGTATGTCTGGATCGGGCAGATGGAGAGCGACGATACGATAGGCGCCGCCGATAACGCGATCGCTGAACTGCGTCAGGCGCGCACCTTCCTGCGCCGCTATCTCGTCCTAAACAGTCAGACACGAGTCGTCCAACCAGACGATCTTGAACGGTTGCAGAGTGTTTCTGAAAGTTTTGATCGCTCGCTCAAAAGCATTGCTAGCCTGTCGAGCGCCTATATTCGCACCGAAACGCTGATCAACAGTCGCCTGAGACCTCAGGCGGGTCAACTGTCGCGTGAAGCGTCCGCGCTCTCGGACACGGCGCTCTTGCAGTTAACAATTGCCACGAAGGAAATTGATCAAGAGACCGGTCGCACTCAAACGATCAGCGGCAGTGTGCTCGCTATGCTCCTGGTCGCCGGAATTGCGCTCGGGGTGCTGCTGGCATCGCTCATTACCCGTCCGCTAAGCGAACTGGTCGCCGCTACCGCCCGTCTGGCGCGCGGCGAGGGAGAAGCTCGCGTTCGACCGCGGGGAGGGCGTGAACTGGTGCTGCTGGCACATGCATTCAATGATATGGCCGCCGAACTTGAGCGCGAGCGCGCCGAGGTGCGTCACCAGAACGCACTGCTGGCGGAGCGTGCAGCTGAACTCGAACGCGCGCTGGCCCAACTGCGCGAGGAAACCGCAGCGCGTGAACAACTCAGCGCAACAGTACGCCAGTTGAGTGTGCCAATTATTCCAATCATGGAAGGGGTGCTGGTTGCACCGCTGGTTGGGGAGATCGATGCAGAGCGCGCCAGCCTGTTACAGCGCCGTCTCCTTGAACAGATCGTCGCAGAACGCGCACAGGCGGCGATCCTCGACATCACTGGCGTGCCTGTGGTGGATGCTCAGGTCAGCATCTGGCTGATCCAGGCGACAACCGCAGCGCGATTGCTGGGAGCGCGTTGTATTCTGGTCGGCATCAATCCCGAAGTGTCGCAGGCGCTCGTTGCCAGTGGCGTTGACCTGGGCGATCTGGTGACCAGAGCCACACTACGCGAGGGATTGGAATATGCGGTAAAGATGCTGCGTCGCCCGTCGTTCGCAGTGGTCAATGGTGATCGGCGTTAAGCGCATCTGAGAGCATCTCGTCTTTTCCCCGCCGCACGCCGTTTCCTTTTCCAACGATGATTTCACTGCAACCATGCACCGCTGAGACACCGAGGGCACAGAGTTCCATTCCATCTATCTCCCTGCGCCTGCTGTGCCGCTGCGCCGTTCACGCTGCCCGGAGCAGCGGTTCATCGCGGAACTGGCGGCGATGCAATTCGGCGTACAACCCGCCGCGCGCGAGCAGTTCTTCGTGTGTGCCGCGCTCGACAATCCGCCCCTGATCGAGCACCAGCACCAGATCGGCATCGTGCACGGTCGAGAGACGGTGGGCAATGACGAAACTGGTGCGCCCACGCAGCAAACGACGCAGCGCCTGCTGGATCAACTGTTCGGTGCGCGTATCGACGCTGCTGGTCGCCTCGTCGAGAATAAGGATGCGTGGATCTGCCAGGATTGCGCGTGCAATCCCGATCAACTGACGTTGCCCCTGACTGAGGTTGCTCCCCCGTTCACTCAGGTGCGTCTGGTACCCATCCGGCAGTCGCATGATGAAATCATGCGCATTTGCAGTCCTTGCAGCCGCTTCAACCTCTTCATCGGTCGCGTCGAGGCGTCCATAACGAATGTTATCGGCGATTGTACCGGAGAAGAGAAAACTATCCTGGAGCACAACTCCCATCTGGGAGCGCAGACTGGCGCGCGTCACCTTGCGCACATCAACGCCGTCGATCAATACCGCCCCGGCGCTGACATCGTAGAAACGTCCGATCAGGTTAACCAGCGTCGTTTTGCCAGCGCCGGTCGGACCAACCAGCGCAATCGTCTGCCCTGGCTCAGCAACCAGGCAGATATCCTTGAGTACGTAGCGCTCTCCATCCACCGGTTGATCTCCGGGTCGAGCGCCATAACTGAACCACACATGATCGAACTCGACCCGTCCCTCGACCCGTGGCAGTTCCTGGGCGTCGGGATCATCAACCAGATCGGGGGGGGTGTCAAGCAGAGCAAAAATACGCTCCGCCGCCGCCAGCGCCGACTGAGCAGTCGTATAAAACGCCGAAAGTGCCTGCACCGGGCGGAAGAACTGCTGCACATACGTCAGAAATGCTACAACCACACCGATGGTCACCGCGTTTTGCAGAACCAGCCAGCCGCCAAAACCCGCCACAATAGCGACAGCAATGGTCGAGAGTATATCCACAGCTGGCATAAACGCCGACGTGATCGCAGTCGCATTCACATTTGCATCACGATTTGCTGCATTGCGTTCCGCAAAGCGCTGCTGGTTAAGAGCAGTGCGCGTAAACGCCTGCGCAACCTTGACGCCTGCAATTTCTTCCTGAATATCCGCTGACACATCGCCAATCGTCGCGCGGGTGCGTCGGAACGCCCGGCGCGACAACTGCGAGAACAGACCGGTCATCCAGATCATCACCGGGATAACGACGAAGCTTGCCAGCGCCAGTCGCCAGTCGAGGGCGATCATTGCCACCAGGATGCCGATCAATCCGAACAGGCTGCCGAGCACCTGTACCAGACCCTGACCCATCAACTGGGTGATCACTTCGGTGTCGTTCACCACACGCGACATCAACTCACCAGCCGGGCGGCGGTCAAAGAAGCGCAATGACATCCGCTGCAATGCGGCGAAGATTTCGCTGCGCAGCTGCGCCAGCACCTGTTGCCCCACCTCACCCATCAGCATGAACTGATACCGTCCGGCAGCCAGACCGGCGACATACACCACCAGGAGCCATAGCATCAGGCGATTCAATTCGTTCCCATCACGCTGTGCGATTGCGCCATCAATCGCCACGCCGATCAGCAACGGACCCAGCGCCTGAGATGTTGCTGCAATCACAACCAGCATAAGGATCGCCAGTAATCGCCGCCAGTAGGGGCGCAAATAGCCAAGGAGCCGACGCGCGACCGCGCCCCGTTGTTCCGCCCGCTCTTGCGGCAACTCGGCAACCCGCTGCAACATATGCATCATATACGTTGATCCCTGATCGTTTTCAACGTTCCGACCGGACTCAATCGGAGAATCGGAAGGCGTCGTGTTGTGCGCTGCCGGTATTTCTCATAGGCAGGATAGAGAGCAACCAATCGCCGCCACAATCGCTCATATTCCTCCGGATCATCGATCTCAATGGCGACAGCAGAGGTCACAAGCCCGTGATCCTCGACTACGACGCGCGGATCGGCGCGCACATTGAGATACCAATGTGGCGGCGTATCACTGCCGCCCCACGAGCCAACCACAACATAGTCGCCGCCGTCACGCACGAACAGTAAAGGGGTAATACGTTTTTTCCCGCTGCGCCGACCGGTCGTGATGAGGAGAAGACAGTGACGCCCCAGAAGCGGATGCGGCAATGCGCCGTGCGTCAACCGATAGAGCGCCACGTGCACCGCAGTCGCAACCTTAACCAACTGGACGAACAACGGATGATGCTTTGCCATAGGTCAGTCATCATTTGTGCTGTGCAGGACGCTGACGCTCCATATAGCGCTCAGCATACATCCCTGACTACGTTAGAATGTTCAACCTGCTGCCGTGACGGGGGTCCGACTTCCACCAACTCTCGCACGCCGCCAAACTGCGAGTCAATGATCTCGCCGTAGAGAGCGCTGGTTGCCAGCAACTCCTCGTGCGTACCCTGCGCAACAATGCGACCGTTATCGAGCACCAGGATCAGATCGGCACGACGCACTGTACTGATGCGTTGTGCAATGACAAACGAGGTGCGCCCCTTCATCAATCGTTCGAGCGCCAGTTGAATCTGATACTCAGTTTCCGCATCGACGGATGAGGTGCTGTCATCGAGGATCAGAATGCGCGGATTACGTAGAAGCGCACGCGCGATGGCAATTCGCTGCTTCTGACCGCCTGATAATCCGACGCCGCGCTCGCCAATGATTGTGTCGTACCCATTGGGAAGGGCAATAATAAACTCGTGTGCCTGTGCTGCGCGCGCAGCCGCTTCGACTTCGGCATCTGTCGCATTAGGGCGACCGTAGGCAATATTGTCGCGTACACTGCCGCTGAACAGCGTGGTATCCTGCAACACAATCCCGATCTGCGCCCGCAGACTTTCGAGCGTCACATCGCGCACATCGATCCCGTCGATGGTGACGCGACCGTGGGTAACATCGTAGAAACGCGGGATGAGATTGATAATTGTACTCTTCCCAGCGCCAGTCTTCCCCAGAATGGCAACCGTCTGCCCCGGTTCTGCGACGAATGAGACATCCTTGAGGATGTACTTCTCCTCGCGTATCGGGCGTCGCGCATCGGACACTGGATGATCGTCCGCCCTGACGCCATAGCCAAACCAGACATGATCAAACACAACACGCCCGTTGATCGGCGGAAGCGGGCAAGCGCCGGGACGATCGCGCACCTCGCTCTCGACATCAAGCACCTCGAAAATGCGCTCGGCGCTCACTGCTGCACGGGTCAGCTGTGCCATGATCATGCCCAACATCATTAGCGGCATGATCAGCAACGCCAGGTAGGTGTTGAACGCTACAAGTTCGCCGATGGTCAATGCTCCACCGATCACCTGATATCCACCAAACCAGATAACCGCCAGCGTGCCAAGGTTGCCGATGAAAAAGATCAGCGGGAATGCCAGCGACATGGCGCGGATCGAATGCAGGTTGGCGTCAAGCAGGCGCTGATTCAGGTGACTATAGCGCTGCCACTCATATGGTTCACGTGCGAATGCCTGCACCACCCGCACACCGGCAAGATTCTCCTGCAACGCCGTGTTGAGTGCGCCCAACCGCTGCTGGATCTGATCGAACAGCGGTCGCACCACATTCATAAAGAAGCTAATGACTCCCGCCATCAATGGCACGGTTAGCAGAACGATCAGCGCCAGTTGCCAGTTCATCAACAACATCATTGCAATGCACCCAATGATCAGCGCAGCGGCGTTCAACAACTGCAACAGACCCATGCCGATGAAGGTGCGCACCTGTTCGACATCACTGGTGATCCGGGTCATTAACTGCCCGGTCTGCGCCCGATCGTGATAGGAAAAACTCAGCCCCTGTATCTTGGCGAAGAGAGCATTGCGCAGATCGTAGGCAACCGCTTGCGATGCCTTTTCGGACCAGAAACCGGACGTAAAACTGAACACGCCGCGAATGACAGCGATACCGACCAGCGCAACCGACAGCCACGCTAGCGCACCTGGATTGCGTGCTGTGATGCCCTGATCGATCAGCAATCGTAGTGCTTGCGGCGTGACGAGGTTGGTGCCAGCCGCCAGGACAAGGCTTACAAATGCGCCAAGAGAGAGCCAGAGATACGGCTTCAAGAACGTCAGCGAGCGACAAAGCGGACTCATGAAATTTCTCCTGAGACAGAACCAACCGGCGTCGGACGGGATGTAGTGAGCAACGTGCGCAGGGCGCTCAGCCCATCGTACAGGCGAGCGCGATCATGGGCATCGAGCTGCGCGAGCAGTGCAGCAGCGACGTCTCTCGCAGCGTGGATCATTGCCGCATGCGCTGCGTGACCGGCAGGCGTCAGGTGCAGCACGACTTTACGGCGATCATCTGGCGCGGTGGTGCGCGCCACCCACTCGCGCTGCACCAGCACATCCACTGTGCGCGACATCGACGACGGCGTGACCTGATGCGCTGCCGCGAGTTCGCTCAAACTCCACGGACGATCTGCAAGCATCGCCAGCATGCGCAGTTGCACCAGCGTCGGCATGTCGTCATCGTCACCGTAGCGCTGGCGCATGGTGCTGGCGATGGTGCGCATCAAGCCTGGAACAGTATCCAGTAGCAACGCTGCGCATTCGTAAGCGGAGGCGGGCATGGGAAACGATGTACCATACAACGTTCAGACAATACAACTATACCGGAATTGTGATCGAGCGTCAAATCCGCCAGCGGATAGAACAGGGGGGCGTCAACTTCCCGCGCGCGATTCCCCCGGCGGTTGAGTGTCAGGGAGCGACGACGCTCGTCGCAGGTGATCGACGGTGAGCGTATAGGCGCGCGCGAAGCCGCCAACATACCGGGCACTGTCGGCAGTAAAACGGTAGAGATTGAAATCGGTGAAATCAAAGAGCATCGCTGCTGCCGGATGACGCGCAAGGTAGCGTTCGCGTCCGGTCGCGTATTCCGGGGTGTCTTTTGCCACCAGGTCAACGACGCCGCTGAGCGTGATGCGCGCCAGCGTTTGCACATCCGCCGTTGCGGTGGTCTCCGGCTCGGCGATCAGCAGTGCTGCACGTCGATCAGCGCGCAGGTGGCGGGTGTGTGGCGAAAGATCACTCAGATGGAGCAGATACCCGCACAGGTCATCCTCGACAGCATACGCTACCAGCGACACAAACGGCGCACCTTTAGCCAGCGTTCCCAGTGAGGCGACACGCTGACCGCGTATGAGCCGTGCCACGAATGGAAGTTCTTCTTGAAGCATAGCGACTCCCTGAGCATTTTCAGGTATGATACAGTAGATCGCCCAACCGGTCGTCACACACCGTCATTCAGGAGATGATCATGACGCTACCGCTCAGTGAGTCTATCATATCCGCCGAGGCAGCATACACGTCCGGCGTCTACCCCAAACGTCAGGTTGCGATTGTCCGTGGCGAAGGCGCCCTGCTCTGGGATGCCAATGGACGCATGTATATCGACTGCGTTGGCGGACAGGGCGCTGCAAACCTGGGTCATGCCCATCCTGCGATTGTGGCAGCCATCCGTGAACAGGCGGAGCGCCTGATCAGTTGCCCGGAGATTTTCTACAACGACCAGCGTGCCGCGTACCTGACAGAACTGGCAGCCGCGCTGCCCTTTGCTGCGCGGATTTTTCTGTGCAACTCGGGCGCGGAGGCAGTCGAGGGCGCAATCAAAATCGCGCGCCTGAAGACTGGACGAACCGGGATCGTTGCGGCTGTGCGCGGGTTCCACGGCCGCACGATGGGGGCGCTTTCGGCAACGTTCGAGCCAAAGTACCGCGAGCCGTTTATGCCGCTCGTGCCCGGCTTTTCCCACGTACCGTACAACAATGTGGACGCAATCGATGCTGCGGTTACCGGGGAAACCGCGGCGGTTCTGCTGGAACCGGTGCAGGGTGAAGGCGGCGTTCATCCTGCACTGCCCGGGTATCTGCAGGAGGTCGAGCGCATCTGCTGCGAACGCGGCGCGCTGCTAATCATCGATGAGGTGCAGACCGGTTTCGGGCGCACGGGTGCGTTGTTCGCTATTGAGCATCATGGCATTGCACCGGCTATCCTTTGTCTGGCAAAATCGATCGCTGGCGGGTTGCCGATGGGCGCCATCGCTATCAATGCCGTCCTTGGTCCGTTGCCGCCAGCCAGTCACGGTACGACATTCGGCGGATCGCCGCTTGTCTGCGCTGCTGCTCGCGCTGCGTTGCGCACGCTGCGTGATGAGGATTTGCCACGTCAGGCTTCGGAGAAGGGTGCATACTTCCTTGAACGCCTGAGCGCGCTGCGTCTGCCTCGTGTGCGCGCCGTGCGCGGTCAGGGGTTGCTGATCGGCATCGAACTGAAAGAGCGGGTGCAGCCCTTCCTGGTTGCGCTGATGGAACGCGGCGTGCTGGCATTGCCCGCCGGACCGAATGTGTTGCGGTTATTGCCGCCGCTGGTCATTACACACGAGCAGATCGACGTCGTGATCGCTGCAATCGCTGAGGTGCTGGCATGATGCTCGATCCCGTCGCCCTACTCACCCGCATGCTGGAAATCCCGTCTGTTTCCACCCAGGAAGCGGAACTGGCGCATGTTCTGACGGCGGAGATGGCGCGTCTGGGGTTCGACAGTTTTGTTGACGAAGCTGGAAATGCAGTCGGCATTGTCGGCGCCGGGCCTGATCTGGTGCTGCTCGGTCATATCGACACCGTTCCGGGGCAAATCCCGGTGCGCATCGAGAACGGCAGGCTCTACGGTCGCGGCGCGGTTGACGCCAAAGGACCGTTCGCTGCATTCATCTGCGCTGCGGCGCGTCTGGCAGCGTCGGGGGAGCGTCTGCCATTCCGCCTTGTGCTGATCGGCGCTGTGGAAGAAGAAGCTGCCTCATCGAAAGGCGCCCGCCATGCTGCTGAACGCTATCACCCTATCGCCTGCATTATCGGCGAACCGAGCGGGTGGGATCGGATCACGCTCGGGTACAAGGGGCGCCTGCTGGTGGACGGATTCTGGGAGCAGCCGATGAGTCACAGCGCCGGACGCGAGTCGTCCGCTGCTGAACGCGCTGTCGCCTGCTGGAACGATGTCGCCACCTATTGTGCAACGTACAACCAGGGGCGCGAGCGATTGTTCGACCAGTTACTCCCCTCGTTGCGCACAATCTGCAGCCGGAGCGATGGGTTGACAGAGCAGGCAGAACTGACCATCGGCGTGCGCCTGCCGCCGGATGTCCCTCCCGACATGCTGGCATCCGCCATCGCCGGGCATGCTCACGGCGGCAGGTTACGCTTCCGCGATCTCTGCCCGGCATACCGGGCAGACAAGAACAACCCGCTGGTGCGCGCATTTATCCGGAGCATCCGGGCATCTGGCGGAACGCCCGGATTCCTGCTCAAAACCGGTACATCCGATATGAACGTTGTCGGTCCGGTCTGGCGCTGTCCTATCCTGGCGTATGGTCCAGGAGACTCGAACCTCGACCACACGCCGGATGAGCACATTCTTATCGACGAGTACCTGCGCGCAATCAAGGTGCTTGAAGACGCACTGCGGCGTCTGACAGAAGTTGAGGAGGAGCAACGTTCCAACAGTGCGCGGGACGGTGCTGTTGTCTGACACCAGACTTTACCCGCGGCGCGGCGGGGCATTGCACAACCTGCTGCGCTCCCTGAGCGTGAGGAGACGATCCATGAAACGGGTCGGATGTACCCTCGAAGTCAAACCTGAACTCGTTGACGAGTACAACGCCATCCACGCCAGCATCTGGCTCAACATGCTCGATGCCCTACGCCGTCACAGATAGCGCAACGACACGCTGTTCAGAGGAGGCTTGCATGACATTCACGGCGCCGACTCCCGCACAGATTGAAGCCGCTTACGCCGTCGCCCGTGAACGGTATGCGGCACTTGGCGTCGATACCGAAGCGGCGCTGGAGACCATGGCGACGGTCAGTCTGAGCCTGCACTGCTGGCAGGGCGATGATGTCGCCGGTTTCGAGAATCCCGGCGGTCCGCTCGAAGGTGGAATTGCCGCGACGGGCAACTATCCGGGTAAGGCGCGCAACGCCGACGAATTGCGCAGCGATCTTGATATGGTATACCGGTTGTTACCCGGTCGTCACCGTCTCAACCTTCACGCCATCTATGCCGAAACGGGCGGAGTTAAGGTCGAGCGCGACGAACTGCGCCCTGAGCATTTTGCCTCCTGGCTCGATTGGGCAAAGGCGGGCGGACACGGGATCGACTTCAATCCAACATGCTTTTCTCATCCGCTGGCAGCCGATGGTTTGACCCTCTCTCACCCCGATCCGGCGATTCGCCGCTTCTGGATTGACCACTGTATCGCATGTCGTCGCATCGGCGCCCACTTTGGGCAGGCGCTGGGCACGCCATGCATCACAAACATTTGGATTCCAGACGGCATGAAGGATAACCCGGTTGATCGGTTGGGACCACGTGAGCGCCTACGTGAATCGCTTGATGCTATCCTGTCAGAACCACTCGATCCAGCGCATAACCGTGACGCTGTGGAAGCCAAACTCTTCGGTATTGGCTCCGAAAGCTACGTCGTTGGTTCGCACGAGTTTTACCTGGGGTACGCGGTCCGTCGCCCTGGCGTGATCCTCTGCCTCGACACGGGGCATTTTCATCCGACCGAACTGGTCTCGGACAAAATTTCGTCCGTGCTGCTGTACGTAGACGAAATCCTGCTGCATGTCAGTCGCGGCGTGCGCTGGGACAGCGATCACGTCGTGACCTTGAGTGACGAGACGCAAGCTATCATGCAGGAGGTGGTGCGCGGTGGCTTTCTGAGTCGCACCCACATCGGTCTGGATTTTTTCGATGCCAGTATCAATCGGGTTGCTGCATGGACAATCGGCGCCCGTAATGCCCTGCGCGCGCTGTTGATTGCGCTCCTCGAACCGACCGAACGCCTGCGCGAACTGGAACGCGCCGGGGATTTCACGGCGCGCCTTGCCCTGCTCGAAGAGTTGAAGGGCATGCCGTGGGGGGCAGTGTGGGATGCCTACTGCTACCGCCACGATGTGCCGGTAGGTGCCGGTTTCCTGAACGAAGTGCGGCGGTATGAAACTGACGTGCTCGCGGCGCGCTCCCGATGAATGGTATGACATGGTATCCTGTGGCTCGCACAGAGGCACAAAGGCGCGCAGATTCTGTATCATGCAATCGTCGGTCTTCTCTACCAGACGAAGGATCAGCCAGGTGCGCGCAGACGAGACGCCCGCGCTCCCGGGTGCAGCTCCAGGAGAGGTGTAAACAGTGAAGAAACTGCTGGTTTCATCTATTATGGAGAAGGTGTGAGGCTGCGTTGGTCGGCAGTTGTGCTGCCTCACCTTATATTTGGTGAGCACTGTCTTTTTAGGCATCAGGATCTTCCAAGTGGATAGTGCAAAATTAGCAGAGCTTCTGCTACAGAGACTTCACGAGCTAGGTTTCGTGGTCACAGAAGACGGTTCACTACGTCCTCTCATGCTTGATAAGGTGAGTTTGCGTCAAATTCACCGACCGGCTTCTCAATTAGAAATTGCTGCCCGTCAAGATTGGCTTCGCCAGCATCTTTCCAAGTATCTTCCTTTCTTCGCCAATGGTGATGATGTTGTTGCTGAGCGGATTGACCCCGTATTGGTTGAAGTGACCAAAGAGCACGACCATCATCTCTTCCGTATAGCACGATTACTCTGGTCCGTTCCATTTTCCCAGGGCTATGGCCGCCGCTTGAGATTTCTTATCATCGATCAGGCCAATGACAAGTTAATCGGTTTGCTGGCGTTACAGTCTCCTCCCCTCAGTTTTCCGGCACGCGACCGTTTGTTTCGTTATCCTCCCGGCAGAAAGACAGAGATGGTCAACCAGACGATGGACATCCATACGCTGGGGGCAGTGCCGCCGTATGATCGTCTGTTGGGTGGGAAGTTGGTTGCACTGGCAGCGGTATCGAATGAAATTCGACAGGCCTATTGGCGCAAATATTGTGGTCGCGTGACCGAAATGGAACGACGGATCTTGCCCCCTCATCTTGTGGCGCTCACAACGACAAGTGCTTTCGGGCGGAGTAGCCTGTATAACCGCCTAAGATATAACGGGACAATCATCGCTGAGTCGCTTGGTTATACTGAAGGCTACGGCGCCTTTCACCTGATGGAACTGTACCCCTTATTCCGCGAACTTTTGGAAGGCCAGGGTATTTCGACGCGAGGCGGCTTTGGCGTTGGCCCACGCCGCAAATGGCAAACGATGGTGCGAGCACTTGGCCGATTAGGTCTCTCATCCGATTTACTCCGTCACGGCGTAAAGCGGGAAGTGTTTCTGTTTCGCCTGGTGGACAATCTGGAAGCATACA
>JAGHYV010000149.1 GCA_017743475.1 Roseiflexus sp.
GAAGCGTATCAGAGTGGAGATCGCCAGATGGTGCAGGTACGTCAGGCGACCCGTCCCCAGCGACCGCAGGCGCGTTTGGTTCAGGAAGCGTATCAGGGCAGAGATCGCCAGATGGTGCAGGTACGTCAGGCGACCCGTCCCCAGTGACCGCAGGCGCCGCTGGCACCGCACTGGTCTCGTTGTGCCCATCTGCAGCAGGCTGCGCGGCGTCCGACGGTCCGGCGTGCTGCTGCGCAGAACCGCCGGCTGCCAGCGCACAGATGATACCCACCGCCTCCAGACGACGCAGTTCGGCATAGGTGCGGGCAAAATAGATCACCGCTGGCAGGACGATGACACCCACGGCTATCACCAGCAACAGAGCGCCTTCACTACCACTCGACCTAGTTCCCAACAACCGCATCAACCCTTCCCAAAGCCACACTAGCGCCCTCTTAACGTCATCCTGGGTGAATACCAGCGCAAGAATGCCGAACAGCGCCACGGATGCAATACCAAACGAAAAAGTCTGCACCCGCCCATTGATTCCATCAAATTTCCAGCGCGCAATCGCCTCGATCTGATGCCATTCATCCGATCCAGGAACGGGCATTGCCGAATCATCCTTCACTTTCTCAGCAGCACGTCGCACGAAATGGATGTAACCGGGAATGAGATCGCCTTCCTTGCCGCGACTGATCGATGAAAGGATCATATAAACAAAAAGAGGAAAGCCTCCAGATATGATAAACAAGAAAACAAAGATGAGCAACCAGAATATGAGGGAAATAAGAGTCCAAGATAAGTGCACCATCGACAGATATCGAAAATTCATCCCAAATCCCGACGAAAGAAAAAATGACAATAGAACAGGAAAAATCGGGAGAATAAAGACACTATAAACTAGTAATACGATGGGGAAACGATCTTTATAGCGATAAACAGCGCCACTGATCCGCGCGACCGAAAAAACCCACACTGTAAAACCAAAAATCTGCAGAAACATATAAATTCCGTCTATGTATACTCCTGGTTCGCGTAAAATATTCATCAATGCCACAATAGTACGTGGACCGGAATCAAAAAACCAGGAAACAAAAACAACCAGATTAGCCAGCAAGAAATGCCATCTGATCGACGTACCCGGACGACGAAGTCTTTCACTCGCGGTTTTGCGCATTTCCTCGAACGACGCATCCACACAGTCATACACACGGGTGAAGCGCTCGAACGCCTCCAACGGCAGCGGTCGCATGTCAGTTCTCCTGATTCGCTATAAAATACACACACCGCTTTATCAATTGTATACGGCGGAGCGGCACTCGGGTTTCCACTGCGCAGCGCCTGAAAAGCAAACAGGGCGCCTATGCGCCCTGAAAAGCTACACACCCGACAGTGGTCTCCCGTTAGGCGTGTAATATAATATTGGTACCCCCAGCGGGATTCGAACCCGCGATCTTCACCTTGAAAGGGTGACGTCCTGGGCCACTAGACTATGGGGGCAGCTCTGTCGGAATTATACCAGCATTCACTCTAACCGGCAACCTGCAGCGGAACGGGGTGTGATGACGCCCGGTCGCGTCATCACACCCGACACGCTACTCCTCCAGTTTTTTCGTCTCACTGGTCGCTGGCGCTTCGAGCGGAACATGCTCGACTGGCGGGTTGACTTCACCCTCCCGAGCAGACTGCGTTCCGACAGCGCGCTCGGCTTCGAGCTTCTCAACCAGTTTGCGCAACTGCGCATTGATCTGCTCCAGACCGTTCACCAGCGCCTCCTGGACATCGTGGAAAACCTGGCTCTCACGTGCCCGTTCAAGCGCCTGACGCCCGCGATCTTCCACCCGCTGAACTCGCGGATCACTCTGGAGTTTTTCCACCGTCTCACGCATCACAGCTGCAACATTCTGGACGCTCTTCGCGACCGTCGCCTGCATCTGCTTTGCGCGCTCACTCTCGATAAATGCGCGGAACAGTGCTTCAATCTGCTGCCCCATTTCGCGCAGTTCGGTCGCCAGATCGGGCGTTTCCTTCTGCGGCTCAGGTTGACCGGCGGCAGGTGTTTGCTCACTCATACTTCCCTCCTTACAAAACTCACCGAAACTGACAGGGACACTCGTGTTCCAGCGGTGCCCCCAGCACTGACACACAGGAAGGACTGTCGCACCTCTGCGTCTCCGACCGATATGACGAACCGTAACCGCGCCAGGTTGCGCACTGCATTACCGCACAATTGGCGCGCGCATGAGCAGATAATCGTATGCGCTAAGCGCTGCCCGTGCCCCGTCGCCGATAGCGATCAGCACTTGCTCGCCAAACGATGTCGTTACATCGCCTGCGGCAAAGATGCCTGGAACAGTGGTCGCCATCCGTTCATCGACCCAGATGAAGCCATCCTGGTCGGTACGCACGAGATGCTGGACGCACTCACTGCATGGATGCAGCCCTAGATCGGCAAATGCCGCATCGACCGCAATCCGTCGCTGTTGACCATCGCGCGAAACGACGATCTCTTCGACATTCATTGGTCCTGCAACTTCATCAACCGTGTATCCCGCCAGGATTTCAACATTTGGGCGCTGACTGATCGCATGTACCATCGGTAACGAAGTGGCATTCGGATCAGGAATGATCAGGTACACCTTTTCGGCAGTGCGCGCCAGTTCTGCCACCCCGCGCAGCGCCCGATGCGTTGATCCGATGACCGCAGCCGTCTTCCCTGCCAGCAGATGGGCATGGGTCGTCACCGAGTAGCCCAACCCCTGGCCTAGCAACTCCTGCGCGCCCGGCGCCCGGAGACGCACCGGCGTCGCACCGGTCGCCACAATCACCGCCATTGCCTCAAATGCGCCATGGGTGCGGGTTTCCACACGAAACCCCGTTCCCGCGCGCTGCACCGCCAGCACCGTATCGCGGATGGTGCGATCAGTCTGCATTGCAATTTTGCGCTCGAAGATCCGTACCGCCTCTTCGCCTGCCAGATACTCAACTTCCTCCTGACCAGTGATATTCTGACGCCATCCAGCCTTGCCGCCCAACGACTCGTAGATCATCAAAAAATCGAGTTGCTTTCCTAGGGCGTACATTCCAGCTGAGAGCGCTGCGGCGCCGCCGCCGATAATGATGAGTTCGCGCATGGTTGTTTCCTCTCTGTTACCCAGACGATGCGTGCATCCGCTAGATCGCAATCGTCGTTGCGCTTCCTGAAGTAGTATACCAGACTGCCATTATCGCACAAAAAAGTTTGACAGGCGAACGTCGCTATGGTATACTTCCCTACCGCTGTGCGGAAAACGCACAGGTATTTTATTGCCTGCATTCGGCCCTGATCTAAGGCGTAGCCTTTGTTACGACCAGTGATGGGCACGGTTATTTTTTTGCATAGCGACTGATCAGGCCATAGCCGACGCATGTGCGTCGCGCACAATGGAGGATGGAAGTAGCATGCCAACAATCAACCAGCTGGTACGCAAGCCGCGGAAGCGGGTCACGAAAAAAGTCAAGGCGCCTGCCCTGCGTTTCAGCCTGAATGTGTTGAAAGGGAAACTGACGCGCGGCAAGGGTTCGCCGTTCAAACGCGGCGTTTGCACGCAGGTCCGAACAATGACGCCGAAAAAGCCCAACTCGGCACTGCGCAAGATCGCGCGTGTCCGGTTGTCGAACGGTATGGAGGTCACTGCCTACATTCCGGGCGAAGGGCACAACCTGCAGGAACACTCGGTCGTGCTGATCCGTGGCGGGCGCGTGAAGGATCTGCCCGGCGTGCGCTACCACATCGTGCGCGGCGCTCTCGATGCGCAGGGGGTCGCCAATCGGAAGCAGGGTCGTTCGAAGTACGGTACGAAGAAAGCCAGCGCAGTTCCGGCGAAGAAGAAGTAAGGTTCATGGCGCAGCGCGATCGACCTGTATCGCCTGCGCGGTAATGAGGTAGCCTATGCCCCGTCGAGGCACGATTGAGCGACGTATCCCGCCGCCTGACCCACGCTACAACAGCGTGCTGGTACAGCAGTTTATTAATAAGGTGATGCGGCGCGGCAAGAAGAGCATTGCCGAGAAGATCGTCTATAAGGCGTTCGACCTTGTGGAGCAACGCTTGAAGAAGCCAGCGCTGGAAATCTTCGAAACTGCTGTGCGCAACGCCGGTCCGGTGATCGAGGTAAAGCCGCGGCGTGTCGGTGGCGCCACATATCAGGTACCAGTTGAGGTCAGGAGTGATCGCCGACAGTCGCTGGCGATGCGCTGGTTGCTGATGTCGGCGCGCGCTCGCTCTGGTAAGCCGATGTACGAACGCCTAGCTGCTGAGTTGATCGATGCCTATAACAATACGGGTGCGACGATCAAACGAAAAGAGGATGTGCAGCGTATGGCGGAAGCTAACCGCGCATTCTCGCACTATGGACGCTTCTGAGACGACGGAATGGTGAGCGGATCGTATCAAGACGGCAGGGTACGCCAGATGGTCTCCGATGACTGGATAGACGACACGGCTAGCGCAGAAGAGGGGGTAGAATCTCATGCCTCGTGAAGTGCCATTAGAGCGCATTCGTAATATTGGTATTATTGCACACATCGATGCAGGAAAGACGACAACGACCGAGCGCATCCTGTTCTACACCGGTCGCACATATAAGCTCGGCGAGGTGCATGAGGGTACTGCGGTGATGGACTGGATGGAGCAGGAGCGCGAACGTGGCATTACGATCACCGCGGCAGCGACTACTGCCGAGTGGACGGTCGAGGGCGTTCCGTATCGCATCAACATTATCGATACGCCTGGTCATGTCGATTTTACGGCGGAGGTGGAGCGTTCACTGCGCGTCCTCGACGGCGGTGTGGTGGTCTTCGATGCCGTCGCTGGGGTTGAGCCGCAGTCGGAGACGGTCTGGCGGCAGGCGGATAGGTATCACGTGCCACGGATCTGCTTCGTGAACAAGATGGACCGGATCGGTGCCAGTTTTGAGCGCACGGTGGAGATGATCCGCGAGCGCCTTGGGGCGAAAGCGGTGCCCATTCAGTTCCCGATCGGCTCGGAAGATCGCTTCCGTGGCATCGTGGACCTGATTACAAACAGGGCAGTTATTTATGTCGATGATCAAGGGAAGCGCGAAGAGTTGGACGCGATACCGACAGAGATCGCTAACGACGTTGAGCGCCTGCGCAACGAGATGATTGAGGCGATTGCCGAAACCGACGATGAGCTGATGCTCCTCTATCTGGAAGGGGAAGAACTCAGCGTCGAAGAACTGCGCCGCGCACTGCGAAAGGCGACGATTAAGGGCCAGCTGGTGCCGGTATTGTGCGGTGCAGCCCTGCGGAATAAAGGCGTGCAACGCCTGCTCGATGCTATCGTGCATTATCTTCCGTCGCCAGTCGATATTCCGCCAGTGCGTGGCACACGTCCAGGTCAAGTCGCAGGTGATGATGGCGTGGAGATAATCACCCGCCAGACATCAGAAGATGCACCGTTCACCGGATTGGTGTTCAAGATCGTCTCGGATCCGTTCGTCGGAAAGCTAGCATACTTCCGCGTTTATTCCGGGAAACTGGAGACCGGCTCCTATGTGCTTAACTCGACGCGCAACCAGCGTGAGCGCATCGGTCGCCTGTTACAGATGCATGCCAATCACCGCGAAGAGATCAAGGAAGTCTACGCTGGCGATATTGCCGCGATGGTTGGTCCAAAACAGTGCTACACCGGCGATACGATCTGCGATCCGAACGACCCGATCGTCCTGGAGAGCATTCGCTTCCCCGAGCCAGTCATTCAACTGGCGATTGAGCCGAAGACAAAGGCTGACCAGGATAAAATGGCGGTTGCGCTGAGCAAACTGGCAGAGGAAGACCCGACATTCCGCGTCTTTATCGACCAGGAAACCGGTCAGACAATCATTGCCGGTATGGGTGAATTGCACCTCGAAGTGATTGTTGATCGCATGCGTCGCGAATACAAGGTCGAAGCCAATCAGGGTAAGCCGCAGGTGGCGTACCGCGAGTCGATCACGGTCCCGGCGGATGTGGATAGCAAGTTCGTGCGCCAGACAGGTGGCAAGGGTCAGTATGGTCACGTCAAATTGCAGGTCGAGCCACTTGAACGCGGGAAAGGGTTTGAGTTCGTCAATGCGATCGTTGGCGGCGCTATTCCGCGCGAATATATCCCGGCAGTCGAGGCCGGCATCAAAGAAGCCATGGCAAGTGGCGTCATCGCTGGGTATCCAGTGGTCGACCTGAAAGTCACGCTCTACGATGGTTCGTACCACGAGGTCGACTCGTCAGAAATGGCGTTCAAGATCGCTGCCTCGATGGGGCTGAAAGAAGCGGTACGGAAGGGCCGACCCATTCTGCTTGAACCGGTGATGAAAGTCGAAATCGTGACACCGGAAGATTTCCTCGGTACAGTTCTCGGCGACATCAACTCGCGCCGTGGTCACGTCGAAGGCATGGAGGTGCGCGGTAACGCGCATGTCATCCGGGCATACGTCCCGCTGGCATCCATGTTCGGCTACACTACTGACCTGCGCTCGGCAACGCAGGGACGTGCAACGTCTTCTATGGAATTCGCATACTATCAGCCGCTGCCGGAGGCACTAGCAAAAGAGATCATCGAAAAACGGCGCGGCTAGTTCGTTTCGTGAGCACAGTACAGGTTTGTAAGCACTCTGCAAGGAGCAGTGAACAGCAATGGCAAAGCAGAAGTTTGAGCGCACCAAGCCGC
>JAGHYV010000047.1 GCA_017743475.1 Roseiflexus sp.
GACAACAATTGCAAACCCTCTGTCAGGTCAACATGTCCAAACAGAACTGATCACCCGGAAACGTGCATCCCGCGCGGATGCTCATACATACGCTGGCAACCAGTCACCGTGCGCGGCGATCAGGTCATCCACCAGCGCCCAGATTTGATCCAGGTCGAGCTCGGCGGCGGTATGCGGGTCGAGCATCGCTGCGTGGTAGATGTGATCGCGTTTGCCGGTCAGCGCCGCCTCAACAGTGAGCGCCTGGACGTTGATATTGGTTTGTATCAGCGCGGCAAGATGGGGCGGCAACGCGCCGATCTTCGTCGGCTGGACGCTGTTTTTATCCACCAGACACGGCACTTCCACACAGCATCCCTGTGGCAGGTTGTCAATCAGACCATTGTTCGGCACGTTGCCATAAATAACACGCGGTTGACCCGTTTCCATACTGTGGATGATCAGCGAGCCGTATTCGTGGCTGCGCACGACCTTTCCCGCCTCCAGGTCTTCGGCAGCTGTGATGACATACTCGATGAACTCATCAGTCAGATACGGGTTGGTTTTGGCGCGCGCATGCATCATCGCGCGCAGATCGGCGCTCGTCGCTTCGGGATGGTCGAGTTTGTACTGCACGAATTCCCAACCTGCCAGTTGCATCTCGCAGCGACGGATATACTCGTCCAGCGGAATATTGAAACGCTCGATCAGGTCAGGGCGATCGCGCTTGATGAACCAGGGCGTGTATTCACTGAAATGCTCACTCGATTCAGTGACAAAATAGCCGAGGCGACGGAAGACTTCATACCGCACCCGATTCCACGGCGGCACACGCCCTTCGTCATAGACCTTGCGGATGAGCGGGTAGAGGTCTTCGCCGTTGCGTTCGAACCGCAGGTAGAACGCCATGTGGTTGATACCGGCGCAGATATAGGTGATCTCCTCAACCGGTACGCCAATATCGTGCGCCAGTTGTTCGGCAGTGCCCTGCACGCTATGGCACAAGCCTACGGTCTTGATCCGGCTGGCACGACTGATCGCCCAGCAGTTGATTGCCATTGGGTTGACGTATTGCAGGAAGGTGACGTCCGGGCAGACCTCTTCCATATCCCGGCACATCGACAACAGCACCGGAATGGTGCGCAACCCGCGCATAATTCCGCCGATGCCGAGGGTGTCGGCGATGGTCTGGCGCAAACCATACTTCTTCGGTATCTCGAAGTCGATCACGGTGGCAGGTTTGTACCCGCCGACCTGGATCATACAGATTGCATAGTCGGCGCTGTCGAGCGCGCGCCGGCGATCCGTCGTCGCTTCAATCGTTGGGCGCGCATCGAGCGCTGCCGCGACTTTGTGCGCCACGATCTCGGAGGTGCGCAGGCGCTCCGGGTCAATATCGAACAACGTCAGAGTCGCGTCAGCAAGTTCGGGGAAGCTCAGAATGTCGCCCATCAGATTTCTGGCGAACACAGTGCTGCCCGCACCGATGAAGACGATTTTTGGCGGCATTGGGAAACCTCTTTGCAAGGCGATTCTGTACTACAGACGTGGCTATTATGCCATAACCTACATTGTCTATATGCGACGCGCGAAGTTATTCGCTCAGCGCAGCATCGAATGCACGAAGTCTACCGTTGTCTGCACGCGACGCGCGATGTCATTCGCCGCTGGCAGCATGAGCGTCATTACGGTATAATCGTGTTACCAGTTGCAACTCCGCGTGGAAACGAACTCCATCTGCCAGCGCCCAACCGCGCCGATCTCGAACGTGAAGGGGTTGTCTTTGTCGAGCGGCGCGATCCGTCCTTCTGATCGACAATCGGGTGCTGGTGACCGGACAGGTGGAGCGTGTCACGTCATTTGAGCGGGGCATGCCCGGACACCTCGCACGGGACAACGACGGTGATTGGGCGCCGGATCCGTGGATCTGGGACGATCAGGCGCTGGTTGTCCATGTGCGTAACCAGGGGTTGGTCGTGCTGTCCGCCTGCAGCCATTCCGGGATCATCAACATTCTCCACTATGCCCGCAAACTGACCGGCGTGAACGACATTTATGGCGTCATCGGCGGTCTGCACCTCTCTGGACGGGTGTTCGAGCCGATCATTCCCGATACGGTCGCCGCACTATCCGACATGGCGCCGAAGCTGGTGCTGCCGGGTCACTGCACCAGCTGGAAAGCGCAACACGCGATTGCGCGCGCCTTGCCTGATGCCTACGTGCAGACCTGTACCGGGACGCGCGTTCGTGTGGGGTGATAGGACTCTTTGTTCTTGTTGGGCCGCTCACCGTAACCACGGGCGCCGACGTTCCTGTGACAGCAGTTCCGAATCGTAGGGCATGCACACCATACAACTCACCCGCAGACGACGGAGCGGGCAGCGTCGTAGTCGGCGGAACGCCGAGCCGCTCCATCTGCTCAAGTTCGATCTGGTACCCTTCCAGACATCGGATTGCACCATACAACGTTTCGATCTGCTCAAACGCCGTTTCCGGGCGCTTCAGGAAGCGATTGTCATCGTTTAGTACGGCTTGCAGTCTTCTTCTGAGGTCACTTAGAAATCCCTACTCGTTTATGGCTGGCAGCCTGCTTCTGAGGTCACTCAGAAATCCCTCCTCTGGCGGATCGTCACGTAGTGACGGCGGAAACTTTTCTCGCCTGATGCCTTCCCTGGCAATCCGCCAGATTGCAGCAGGCAGGTCTTCAAGAATCTCCTCACTGATGAGGGAAGGTCATTCTTCCGCCAGCGCATCAGCAGCGCCGGTCGCCGGAGTGAGATGCCGGTCTCCGGATGCAGCACGAGCGCCGGTTCGACGCCGATGACCATATCGTACTAGAGCCGGAGGTATGGTTCGATCACACGCTCGCGTCCCTCGGCAAGATGCCGCCGGGCGAAGTCGTTCCCCCCAATTCGAGATAACAATGCATCGCCCCGACCCGCGCCAGGATCATCATCTTCAGCAAAGGGACGACCGTCCATCCCTCGTGCAACTCCATATCGAGCCGACCGCGATAGTAACTTCCAGGAAGGAAGCGAGCGCCTGCTCTGCGCTGCTCCGCCGATTGCGAGGGTTTTGCATCTCCCGTAGCGTGCGCAGCAGGTCGAGCGCTTCGGAAAACCGGGCATCGACCGTCAGATCAATCTGTGTGCTGATCTTCGCCAGCATCTGCTTGATTGCTTCAAGTTCCTTCCTGATCGCTTCCAGACGCTAATAGATGATTGCAAATGTACCCACGGTCACGCCAATCTGCAGAAACGACAGCGACACGCTGAGAGTATTCAGCGCAAGCGGACGGAGCAGCAGGGTAGAGAGTGCCGCAGGCGAAACATCGCCAGTCTGACGCAGCCAGGCGATCACCTGCTTGTTGTCGGTTCGACGAACAACGCCGCCGACAAGTTCGAGGCGCCGGAGTTCAAACCGTCGATAATTCTGGGGGCAAGTTCTGCGTCAGATCCGAGCGTTACGGTGGTGATCGGTACGGATGCTGCCATCGATGCTGCTCCTTTTCACACCAAAACACCGGTTGCATAAGGATTACGGAGAAAACCGCTCGCCACTGCTGGCAGGTGCGGCGCTGCTCAGACATTTCCCATTCCATTATATGCGAACGCTGTGACCGATATGGTCACATTTCCCGCCGATGTGTCAATGAGTCCACTGCAAAAAGGGTAGGTCACCGCTGAGGTGCAGCGTTCGCAGCGGCGAATTCCATAGCGGGTCACGCACCCGCATGCTGCGCCATGCATCCATCATGGTTCGTTTTTAGGGTTCTCCGTGCCCTCGGCGTCTCTGCGGTGCGTTTTTGCAGCGAAGTTAATCATGGTACTATACACAAGATCGCATCACTCGTATCACCTGGAAACATATGAAAATCGCCGTTCTCGCCGACATTCATGGCAACCTCCCCGCACTCGCAGCCGTTGCCGCCGATATTGCCGCCTGGAACCCCGACGCCGTCGTCGTCGGCGGTGATGTGGTCAACCGCGGTCCGTCTTCCGCTGCGTGCCTGCGCTTCGTCCAGGAGCGCTGCGCCGACAGTGGATGGCGTCTGATCCGCGGGAATCACGAAGATTATGTCATTTCCGTTGTGCGTGATCCGACTGATCGCCCTGGCATCGAGGGGGCAATCCGACGCAATGTGCGCTGGACGGCGGATCAACTCGGCGCGGCAGCGATAGACCTGGAAAAATTGCCGGAGATCGTGCGGCTCCGCGATCCTGCTGGCGGTGAGGTGCGTATCGTGCATGCATCGATGCGTCACAACCGCGACAATGTGCTGGCAACCACTCCCGATGACGAACTGCGCGAGCAGATTGCGCCGCCCTGCCCGCTGATCGTCGTGGGGCATACGCATCGTCCACTCATCCGACGGATCGACTCAACGCTGGTCGTGAATGTCGGTTCGGTTGGACTGCCGTTCGACGGCGATACGCGCGCGTGTTATGGACGTATGGAGTGGCGCGGTGGGGTCTGGCGCGCTGACATCGTGCGCCTGCCGTATGACCGCGAACGGGCGGAGTACGATTTTATTGCGACCGGGTATCTGGACACCAGCGGTCCCGTGGCGCGACTGGTGTATGATGAGTTCCGCACCGGCTGGCCCCGTATTTACACCTGGGTGTCGCTGTACCGTGAACCGGTGCTTGCGGGCGAACTATCGGTCGATGAGTCGATTGACAAGTTACTGGCGCTCTGCGATGGCGGACCACCCCCCGACTGGAAACAACCAGCAGCGCCACTCTCCTGAATGATCCTAGCAATGGACGGTGGGCGTGTGGAAAGGCGAACGGCGCACGCAGGCGGGTGTGAGGGCGTGGGGACGAAAGGCGAGCGCAGGGGGGTGCAGCAGGGCTGCGCCCCTACTGTGGATCGCTGTCATTTGCCTCGACGTGGATGGCAGTGGCGTCGTTCCGGGATTCACCTACGCTGGCACTGTCGCGCCGCTCGCACGTTGCTGCACTGCGACAATGCATCCCGGCAGTTGTGCGCATTGCTCGGACGTTACGTGCGGGTGCACTAGCAACATCTTCCGTCGGCAGGGCGACTTCATTTGCCACCTCCGCCAGCCACGTCAGAAACGTTTCACGTGCGCAGCGCCACACGCCAAATCGTGTCACCTGCACACCTGGCAGAGCATTGCGGCGCAACAGGTAATGAAACCATGCTCGTCCAAGGCAGGCAATCGCATCGTGCGAGGTCAGCACCAAGGGTAAGGCATCGCCACCGCCGCACATGCGGAGACGCTCCTGTGCCCGACGAGCGCGGCTGGCTGCTGATTGAGGTCGTGGAGCCACTGTAGCACTCCTTTTTATCATTAGATACAGTCATTGTCGGGATGCGGTCAACGGTGAGATGTGACTCAATTTTTGTTTAGCACGCCAAACTCACGCCCTCAAACGTCACCAGGCGGACTCGGCGACGCTTGACTTCGGTGCGTCCAGACAGACAGCATCCGGTACAGGCAAGAATCTGTCGGACATGGGAGAGTCTCAGCAAAAACCGGAATACGGCAATCAGACTGGGAGGTGCGACGATACGGGCAGGCTATTCCATACAATGGGCAATCCTTTCAGGCTTCGGGGAAGCGATGCGCTCTTACAGCAATATGCTGTAGGTCGGCGACGGCGTCCAGTGAAGGTGCGCTGTATGATCCGGTCGGCAAGATACCATGAACCTGCCTTTCATAAAAGAGGTCGTTGTGTCTAGATACAGCAGGACAAGCGGGGGATTAGCGGACATGACTAAAGTCACATAACGCTACGAGTCTGTTGCATCTTTGCGGTGGAATGACTTTGAGAAATGGACGCTATCAGTATCGACGGTAAAGCCGCATGGTCGCTGCTACCAGACGCAATGAGCGTGCTACCAACCTGGAGGAGCGGTGACCATTGTCATTGTCATCAACTGTGGGCGTCGCAGCAACAAGGTGTAGCGTTGGATGGTCGGATGCGGAACCTCGAGGCGCGGCGTATCAACCACGTGGGGCACGTCCAGATAGTTGCCCAGTACACGGCGAAGCATCGAACGCTCAAAGGGGACGCGAAGGCTCCCATCCGCGCCGAGCGCATCGGCAAACACATCGAGATCAGGAGCGGAGGACAGGAAGATCACCGGAACATTGCGGGTGGACTGATCGGCGCGCAGGAAGAAGTAGATGTGTGGATTGTCGATGGCGCCGGTCAGTTCGAGAAGGATAACATCCGGCGATGCCTGCCGCACTGCCTGCCGGAGCGCATCATTGAGACGGGAGCATGGGAACGGGTACAGGGTATGCCCCCAGGTAGCGATCTCTTCACGCACTGCACGCACCAGTGAGACTGTATCGGACAGGCAAACAACGCACGCCATAGATGCTTCCTCCCTCACAACCTTATTCTACTGAGTACAAATGCAGATATGCACCGGAAAGATACGTGCTAACGCGCATGAGGTCTGAATCCGGATCATTCACAAGACTGAAATCAGGTAACTGTTCACTCCTGGGGTGACACGTGCACCTGGAAGTGAGAGCGTCCCGCCTTCGTTGCATCTACAAGGGAAAGATACCCTTGCTTCTAGAAGGAATGTGAACACTTACGAGATCAGGAGCGCCCGGTGCACAGACCGCGATCGTGGTCAAATGACCGCAAAAATAAGGTTGCAATCTTGCGCGCTTTATGTCAGAATAAGAACTGTCAACGAACCCGGTCAGCGGCGTACTGCTTATCCACGCCACAACATTCCGAACTATCTGCCAGTTCATTCACGTCACATCGGTGTCCAGGAACGTTGCTGTTTCGCAAGCTCAGGGTGCAGCAGCGACGTACAACACGCTGATCGTTCGTTGGTTTGCGCCACGGCACGGAGCGATACCGCTGGACAAAACATTGCGCCAGAAGTCCTGATGGCGCCAGTTCGGTCGAAGCGTCGCTTCGATGACGAGTGAACGCGGATAACCCAATACTGGATCGTATGTGGCAAGGACACGAATGTGCGTTTCACACACGCATCCGTGCACGCCACAGACCGGCGTTACAACGCCGTCGCCTTCGGCAACGAGGAAGAGCGTTTCGATCGTACGCGCGCGAAGGTTGCAACTGTCGCGGTACCTGCCAGCAATCTGTCCCTGTCGCACCACTACGTCATAGGTGCAATTGCCATCTTCAACCACCAGGCGGTAATCGCGAAAGGGACGTTCTTCCCACAAGGCGCGCGCCGCAATACGTTCACGCGCTCTGGTCAGACGTTCCTGTTCGCCAGTGCCAATCCAGGCGCTTATGGCGAGATACAGAACCAGAATCAGCGCCAGTCCGATGAGAAGCAGTGTGGTGTGATGTGTGTTTCTCATGATGCGCAGTGTACTGCAAAAGTTACAGACAGGTGAAGACTTCTTTCCATACAATAGATGGTTCTTTCCCGCATGGCGCAGTGCGCATCGCTACAATCTGCAACGGATTTCCGTGAAGTCAGGTGCAAAGTGTACCGTGCGATACGTTGTGAGGAGGAGCAGGCAATGACCACTCTGGACGTTGAAACGCTTGATATGGTTCTGGCGACGCTGCGCGAATATGCAGCGCGAAAGTTGACGCCCGAATATCTCCGCCATCTCGACCACAACGACGAATTTCCCGCCGAAGTCCTGAAAGACCTGTACGATCCCGACAAACTGGGCATTCACCTGTTGTTCATTCCAGAGGAGTACGGCGGTCTGGGTGGCGGCGCCTATGACATTTACCGGGTTTCGGAGGCATTGGCTGCAATCGACCTCGGCATCGCCACTAGCGTTCTGGCGACATTCCTCGGCACTGACCCGATTACGGTCGGCGGCACCGAGGAGCAGAAGAAATACTGGATGGGGCGCATTGCCAAGGAAGGCTTGCTCGTTGCCTACGGAGCAACCGAGCCGCAAGCCGGTTCCGACCTGGCGACGCTCACCACTAAAGCCGTGCCTGTCGAGGAAGATGGCAAAGTGATCGGTTACAAGATCAGCGGGCGAAAACAGTGGATCTCGAATGGCGGCGTCGCGAAGATTTATACCATTCTTGCAAACGCGCCAGGTGGCATTTCCTGGTTTATCGTCGAGCACGATGCACCCGGCTTCACCAAAGGCAAACCGGAGGACAAGCACGGTATTCGTGCCTCCAATACTGCAGCGCTGTTCCTCGATGAGGTCTTCGTACCCGCTGATCGACTAGTCGGCGGCGTAGAAGGCAAGGGACTAGCGCAAGCGGCAGCGGTTTTTGGGTATACCCGCCTGATGGTCGGGTCGTTTGGACTTGGCGCTGGCTGGGAAGCAATGCGTCGTGCTATTCGCTATGCGCAAACACGCGTTCAGGGCGGAAAGCCGCTCAGTCAGCAGCAGGGTCTGACCCACAAACTGATTGTGCCGAACGTTGCGCGGCTTGAAGCAGCGCGCCACTACATTGAGTGGGTCGCCGAAACGATCGACAGCGGCAACGATCAGCAGCAGACCGAAGGTGCCGTTGCGAAGTATATGGCAACCGAAGCTGGCAACAAGGCCGCTGAAGATGCCATTCAGGTCCATGGCGGCTACGGCTACACCAAAGAGTACATGGTCGAGAAGATCAAGCGTGATGTGCGCATTACCTGCATTTATGAGGGTACGTCCGAAATCATGGAATGGACAGTTGCGCGCGATCGCTGGCAACTCCATCTAAAGACCAAAGGTGCGTACTATCACGATTGGGCGGCGCGGGTTGAACAGGCGCATCAGCGCGATCCAAACAGTGGTGCAAGTGTCGCTGCACTGGCGATGCACGCACTGGCGAATATCCTCGAACGCGCCCGAATCGACCGCCTGACGCGTAATCAGCACATCCTGTTCCGCCTTGGTGAACTGATCTCCTGGGCAGAAACTGCAGCAATCTTCAGTGAGCGCGTAACTAGCAAACCAACAGTTGCCTCCGGTCTCGATACGCTGACTGAACAGGCGCTTGCACGCATTTTTGCGCGTATGGCAGCGCACAAGGTGATAACGGATGGGCTTGCCTGGCTGATCGGTGCCGGTCAGACCGATCCGAACCTGGCAAATACGCTCAACCTGCCTGCCGTCTTTGCAGCGCAGGCAGGGCAGATCGCAGATATGGACTTTGTTGCGGCGAAACTGGTCGAGGCATTCCCGGCAACCTGAAAGGGAGATGACGATGAGTGACTCAGCAGAACGGGCGATTGCGATTGTCGGGGTGGGCGCTATCCTTCCCGATGCCCCTAATGCGCCTGCCTTCTGGAACAATATCCTGAACAAGCGTTATAGCATTACCGAAACGCCGCCGGAACGCTGGAGCATCGCAGATTACTACGATCCCGATCCCGCTGCGCCGGATAAGACCTACTCGAAGATCGGCGGTTGGGTGCGCGGTTTTACCTTTGACTGGAAGCGCTTCAAGATACCGCCGCGCGTCGCCGCTGCAATGGACGAAGGGCAGCAGTGGGCGGTCACAATCGCTGCCGAAGCGCTTGCCGACTACGGCTACCCCGAACGTCCGCTCGATACTGATCGCACCGGCGTCATTCTGGGAACGGCAATGGGGGGCGAGTTACACTATATCACGCACCAGCGCATCGTGTTCCCCGAATATGTCCACCTGCTCGAACGCACTGAAGCCTGGCGTCGCCTGCCCAGAGAAGTCCAGCAGGAGCTGATCGCCCAGTGGCATGCAGAACTCGACCGCAGTCTCCCGCCGGTGACCGAGGATACAATGCCCGGCGAATTGCCGAATATCGTTTCGGGGCGTGTGGCGAATGTGCTGAACCTGCGCGGTCCGAACTTCATTACTGATGCTGCCTGTGCCTCAACGCTCGCAGCAGTCGATGCGGCATGTGAACAACTTATCCATCACCAGTGCGACGCAGTGTTGACCGGCGGCGTAGATCGCAATATGGGCGCCAGCACGTTTGTGAAGTTCTGCAAGATCGGCGCGCTCTCCGCCACCGGTACACGACCCTTCGGCGATGGCGCTGATGGCTTTGTAATGGGTGAAGGTTCCGCTGTATTCTTGCTCAAGCGGCTCGCTGACGCTGAACGTGACGGTGACCGGATCTATGCCGTCATCCGTGGCGTTGGCGGTTCGTCCGACGGCAAGGGGAAAGGTATTACTGCGCCGAATCCGATCGGACAGATTCTCGCTGTCGAGCGCGCCTGGCAGGACGCAGGGCTTGACCCAGCGACGGCGACACTGGTCGAGGCGCACGGTACTAGCACGCGCGTCGGCGATGTGGTGGAGGTTGAAAGTCTATCGTCCTGCTTCGGTCGGGCAGAGCGCGGCAGCATTGGGCTTGGCTCGGTGAAGAGTAATATCGGTCACCTCAAGGCAGGGGCAGGCGCGGCAGGGTTGCTGAAAGCAGTGATGGCGATTTATCACAAGATTCTGCCGCCAACCTTGAACTGCGAAAAGCCGAACCCGAACATTAATTTCAATGCGACGCCGTTCTACCTGCTTACCGAAGCGCGCGAGTGGGAGCGCCGCGGCAACACGCCGCGACGAGCTGGCGTCAGCGCCTATGGCTTTGGCGGTACCAACTTCCACGTTGTTCTCGAAGAGTACATTCCGGGAATGATCCGCACAGAGCCAAAGATCTATGCCAGCGCTGCCGTTTCCCAAACCAGCGCGACCGGTAGCGCGACAGCAGCAATGGGCGTCGCCCCTTCCACGGTGACAGCCAGCGCTCCACCCCCAAGTGGACCAAAGCTGCGCTCTAACAAAATGCCACTACGTGGCATTCTGGCAATCGGGGCGCCAACGCCAAAAGCGCTGAAGGACAAGATCGATGCGATCTACCAGAAAGTCGAGGGCGGTTGGACACCGCCAGTTGCGCCACCCGACCCAAATGAACTGGTGCAGCAGGAACGCGTGGTAATCGATTTCGGCAATTACGACGAACTGCTTGATCGCCTGAAAAAGGTGCAAAAAGCGGCCGGTTTCGATAGTCCTGCGGCCTGGAAGTCATTGCAGGCGCAGGGCATCTTCCGCGGCAGCGGTCCCAAGCCTGGCAAGATTGCCTTCCTCTTCCCCGGTCAGGGCAGCCAGTATGTCAACATGGGGCGGGAACTTCTCAGTGAGCCAGCATTCGCTGAGGTAATCAAAGAGGGTGATGCGGTGATGACGCCGATCCTGGGCAAGCCGCTCACCAGTTACATATACGTCGATGCGAATGACCCAGACGCACTCAAGAAGGCTGAGCACGATCTGATGCAGACGGCGATCACGCAACCAGCGATGCTGATGCTCGATGCTGCGCTCTGCCGCCTGCTCAAGGAATACGGCTTCGAGCCAGATATGGTGATGGGGCACTCGCTCGGTGAGTATGCCGCGCTGAATGCAGCTGGCGTTATGCCGTTCGCCGAGGCGCTGGAGGCGTCAGCGGCGCGCGGTGCCGAGATGAGCAAGGTGCAGGTTGATGATAATGGCTGGATGGCAGCCGTGATGGCGCCGCTTGATATCGTGCTGAGCACTCTGAATGAGATCGATGGGTATGTTATTCCCGCCAATATCAACTCGTACAACCAGGTGGTGATCGGCGGCGCCAGCAAAGCCGTCGAGCGGGCCATCGAGGTCTTCACGCAGAAAGGGTATCAGGCGCAGCGCATCCCGGTCAGCCATGCCTTCCACACTCGGATCGTTGCACCAGCGTCTGGTCCGCTGCGGAAGCAGCTCGACCGCTTCCATATCGCCCCGCCTCGCATACCACTGGTTGCGAATGTGACTGGTGAACTCTATCCAACCACGGTCGAAGAGATCAAGGATATTCTCGAAAAGCAGATCGCATCACCGGTTCAGTGGGTCAAGGGGCTTGAAACTCTCTACCGTGAGGGGGTGCGCTGCTTCGTCGAAGTCGGACCCAAGAAGGCGCTCAAGGGGTTCGTCGATGATGTGCTGGGCAACAAGCCTGATGTGGTGTCGCTGTTTACCAACCATCCGAAGACTGGTACGCTTCAGAGTTTCAATCAGGCGCTCTGCGGTCTCTACGCAGCGGGGTATGGTCTCGTCGATGAAACGATTAACACCCGCCAGGATGGCGCAGCACAGAGTGGCGCAACGGTCGGTACAACGGCTGCGTCTGCTGCTGTACCATCCGTTGCCGGTGCATCCGCATCGGTCGTCAGTGCATCCGCGCCGGCACCTGAGCCGGTCGTCAGTGCATCCGCACCCGCACCCGCATCGGTCGTCAGTGCATCCGCACCCGCATCCGCACCGGTCGTCAGTGCACCCGCGCCAACACCCACGCCAGTTGTCAGCGCACCGGCGCGATCAACCATCGAAGAGGCAAACATGGTTAACGGCATACCGATCGAGACGCTGGGGAAACTTCTCGTACAGGCGCTCCAGGGTGCGCAAGCCGTGCATCCCGCAACACCCGGCGCTTCGGTATACGACCGCAACCTGCCGCCAGCCGGGTCGGTCGTCATCTCAGGCACAGGTCTAGGGCTGCCCGGTGCCGAGAAACCGGTGATGGACGAGCAGAATGCGTTGCGCATCCTGCACGGCGAGCAGTTCATCGACCTGATCCCGGAGCGTTTCCGCCGTCAGATGCTGGCGCGTAATATTACGCGCGTCGTCAAGAGTGAGGACGGTAGCGGCAGTTTTGAGACACTTACCGAACCCGATGAAGTTATTCGCCTCGCCGGACGCCCCGGATCATTCAATCTCAGTGAAGAGTATGGTGTGCCTGCTAAACTTGTCGAAGCGTTCGACTCGACGACCCAACTGGCGATGGCTGCCGGTCTCGATGCGCTGCGCGAAGCGGGCATTCCACTGGTGCAGACCTACCGCCGAACAACCACTGGGAAAGACCTGCCGGATCGCTGGATGCTACCGGAAGCGCTGCGTGATGAAACCGGCGTGATCTTTGCATCGGCGTTCCCGGGTCTGGATCGGGTTGCAGAAGAGTTCGAGCGGTACTACACCTACGAACACCGCCGCGAACAACTGGAGATGCTGGAAGCGCTCCGCCAGACAACGACCGACCCCACAACATTAAGCGAAATCGTTCGGCGTATCGGTGAACTGCGTAGCCTACTGGAACGCGAGCCGTATGTCTTCGACCGGCGGTTCCTCTTCCGCATTCTGGCGATGGGACATAGCCAGTTCGCTGAATACATCGGCGCACGAGGTCCGAACACGCACGTCAACGCCGCCTGCGCCGCAACTACCCAGGCGATTGCCATAGCAGAAGACTGGATCCGCTCTGGGCGTTGCCGTCGCGTGCTGGTGATTGCTGCTGACAATGTGACCAGCGACCATCTGCTGGGATGGATTGGCGCAGGCTTCCTGGCAACTGGTGCAGCAGCGACTGATGACCGGGTCGAAGATGCGGCGCTCCCCTTCGACCGTCGGCGCCATGGCATGATCCTGGGAATGGGTGCCTGTGCGCTGGTGATCGAAAGCGAAGATGCGGTGCGCGAACGCGGTATGCGTGGCATTGTCGAGGTGCTCAGCACAGAAACGGCGAACAGTGCCTTCCACGGCACACGCCTCGATGTTGAGCACATTGCCAGTGTGATGAATAGCCTGATGACCGCTGCCGAACGCCGCTTCGGTATCGACCGTCGAACGATTGCACCGCATCTCGTCTTCGTCTCGCATGAGACGTATACCCCGGCGCGTGGCGGTAGTGCGTCAGCAGAAGTGGTCGCACTCCGCAGGACGTTCGGCGAGGCGGCAAATCAGGTGATCGTTGCCAATACCAAAGGCTTCACCGGACACCCGATGGGGGTCGGCATTGAAGATGTCATCGCGGTCAAGATTCTTGAACATGGCATTGTGCCGCCGGTTCCGAACTATAAGGAGGTCGATCCCGATCTGGGCACGCTGAACCTGAGCCGTGGCGGACGCTACCCGGTTCAGTATGCGCTGCATCTGGCGGCTGGCTTTGGCTCGCAGATTGCGATGACGTTGCTACGCCGCATTCCTGGAAGCATTGATCGGATCGATAACCGTGCACGCTACGATTACTGGCTCGATCAGGTGAGCGGGTACGATCGTGCTGAAACGGAAGTAGTGAAGCGTGTGTTGCGCATTAAGGCGCAAGGTGCGCCAGCGCGCCGTCCTGCGCCCAGTACGTGGCAGCCTGGTACGGGTCCGACGCTGCGTGCGGCCGCACCGGGTGACGGTATGACCATTGCTCTGGCCACGATCCAGTACGCACCCGCGCCTCAACCCACGCCGGTCACGCCACCTCCCCCGCCGAAGCCAGTTGAGCCGCCTGCGCCGGTTGCTCCCACTCCAATCAACGGCAAAACGGTCGAGACGGCGCCGGTCACACCACCACCTTCGGCTCCTGAACCAGTCGCGACACCGCCGGTTGCGCCTACGCCGGTTGCGCCTGCATCCGTGACGGTTGCGCCTGCGCCTGCACCAGTTGCCGCTGCACCCGCAATGGATGGGGTGACAGCAAAAGTGTTACAGATCGTGGCGGAGAAGACCGGCTACCCGCCGGAGATGCTTGACCTCGATCTCGACCTGGAAGCCGACCTGGGGATTGATACCGTCAAGCAGGCGGAAACGTTTGTTGCAGTGCGTGAAGCATTCGGCATCCCGCAGGTCGAAAATCTGCGACTGCGTGACTTCCCGACCCTGCGCGATGTAGTTAACTTCGTTTACAAGCAGAAACCAGAACTCAAATCTTCCGCGCCAACTGTCGCCGCACCCGCTGCTGCGGTTGCTGCACCATCTGCACCAGCGCCTGCGGTTGCCCCCGCTCCGACACCGGAGCCCGCACCCGCAGCAGCACCAGCAGTTGATCCGGTTGCTACGAAGGTGCTGGCGGTCGTGGCGGAGAAGACTGGCTACCCGCCGGAGATGCTTGACCTCGACCTCGACCTGGAAGCCGACCTGGGGGTTGATACCGTCAAGCAGGCGGAAACCTTCGCCGCCATCCGCGAAGCGTTCGGCATCGAGCGGATCGAGAACCTGAAACTGCGCGACTATCCGACCCTGCGCCACGTCATCAACTTCGTCTATGAGCGCCGACCCGACCTCAAGCCGACTGCTGCGCCGACGCCTGAACCGGCAGCTCCGCCCGCAGCGGTTGCTGCACCAACGCCTGTCCCTGCGACAGCAACAGCGGTTGCAGCAGACCCTGTCACTGAGAAGGTGCTGGCAGTCGTGGCGGAGAAGACCGGCTATCCGACGGAGATGCTCGACCTCGACCTCGACCTGGAAGCCGACCTGGGGGTTGATACCGTCAAGCAGGCGGAAACCTTCGCCGCCATCCGCGAAGCGTTCGGCATCGAGCGGATCGAGAACCTGAAACTGCGCGACTATCCGACCCTGCGCCACGTCATCAACTTCGTCTATGAGCGCCGACCCGACCTCAAGCCGACGGGAGAGGCGTCAGCGACTCCGGTTGCACCGGTGGCTGATCCTTCCACACCGACCACTCCTGCACCCACAGCCCGACCAACCGTGACGCTCGTTCCGGTCGAGAACGCCGATATGGTTCCGCGTCGCGTCGTCGTTCCGGCGCTGCGCCCGCCTATCGAACTGTGCAAGCCAACCGGCGTTGTCCTCGACGGCAACACACGCGTCGTTGTGATGATGGACCGTGGCGGCGTCGGCAAGGCGTTGCTCAACCGGCTGGAGAAGCGTGGCGTCGGCACGCTGGTGTTCGACGAACCACCATCCGCCGAAGCGCTCGAACAGCAACTCAAAGGCTGGCTGGCAGAAGGACCGATCCACGGCGTCTACTGGCTGCCAGCGCTCGACGTCGAACCGGCAATTGAAGACATGGACCTGGCGGCGTGGCGCGAGCATAACCGGGTGCGTGTCAAGAACCTCTACCTGACCTTGCGCACACTGTATGACACGCTTGTCGGACCCGGCACATTCCTGGTTTCGGCAACGCGGCTCGGCGGTCTGCACGGCTACGGACCGGAGGGCGCCAGCGCACCTCTCGGCGGCGCCGTTGTCGGATGCACCAAGTCATACAAGCGCGAACGGCAGAACATTCTGGTCAAGGCGGTTGACTTCGAACCGGGTCGCAAGACAGCGGAACCAGCAGACCTGCTGATCGCCGAGACCCTCTTCGATCCTGGTGTTGTCGAAGTTGGCTACCGTGACGGTTTGCGCTACACGGTTACCTTCGAGGAGCGCCCAGCAGTCGATGGCACCCCAGGGATGTATCTCGGCAAAGATACCGTTTTCTTTGTCACTGGTGCTGCTGGCGGCATCACATCGGCTATCATTGCCGACCTCGCAGCAGCGTCGGGCGGTGTCTTCTACCTGCTCGATTTGACGCCGAAGCCAGACCCGGACGATCCCAACATTGCGCTGTTCCGCCAGGACAAAGAGGCGCTCAAGCGCAAGTTGATCGACGACTTCCGCGCAGCCGGCGAGCGACCGACACCTGTCATGATTGATCGCAAGATCCTGGCGATCGAGCGCGAAGAGGCGGCATTGCGCGCTATCGAGGCAGTCCAGGCTGCAGGCGGTACGGCGCACTACTTCAGCGTCAACCTGCTCGACGGTCCCGGCGTTGCTGCGGTCATTGCCGACGTGCGCGAGCGCTATGGGCGGATCGACGTCCTGCTGCACGCTGGAGGGATTGAAATCTCCAAGGCGCTGCCAGACAAAGAGCCGAAGGAGTTCGATCTGGTGTTCGACATCAAAGCAGACGGCTACTTCAGCATCCTGAATGCGGCAAAGGGTATGCCGATCGGCGCTGTGGTGGTGTTCAGTTCAGTCGCCGGTCGCTTCGGCAACAGTGGTCAGTCCGACTACTCATCCGCCAATGACCTGCTCTGCAAGGTGACAAGCAGCATGCGCTCGTGGCGACCGGAGACGCGCGGCATCGCCATCGACTGGACTGCGTGGGGCGGCATCGGTATGGCAACCCGCGGATCCATTCCGAAGATCATGGAAATGGCTGGCATCGACATGCTGCCACCGGAAGCCGGTATTCCAACAATCCGCCGCGAACTGACGCAGAGCGCCTTCCGCGGCGAAATCGTCGTCGGGCAGCGACTCGGTATCCTGGGGGCGGAGTTCGACGAGACTGGCGGACTTGACCTGTCAAAGGTTGACACCAGCGGTCGCCTGATGATCGGGTCGGTCAAAGCCTTCAAACTGTACGGCGGTATCGAGGTGGAGACGACCTTTGATCCGAAGGAGCAACCATTCCTCTACGATCATCAGATCGAGGGAGTGCCGGTACTGCCAGGCGTGATGGGAACCGAAGCGTTTGCCGAACTAGCAACCCTCCTCACGCCAGGCTTCTGCATCGCCTCGATCAGCGAGCAGTTCAGCAGCCCGTTCAAGTTCCACCGCGGTCAACCGCGCACGCTCTATCTGAGTGCGACGATCCATCCCACGGGTCATGGAATGCTAGTGGCGAAGACGACGTTGCGCGGTATGGTGCAACCGCGCCCTGATATGCCGCCGCGCTTCGACACCCACTTCGTTGGTGAGGTGTACCTCACGACAGCGCCGGTTGAGGGACGGACAATCGACTTCACGCCGCCGTCCGTCGAAGCACTCGACATTGACCGTGAACGTATCTACCGGGTCTACTTCCATGGTCCGGCGTACCAGGTGATAGAGCGCGTCGGCGTAGTGGGCGATCAGGCAGTAGCGTTGATGACGGACGGATTACCGCCAAACAGCGCGCCAGACATGCCGATGCTGACTGCGCCGCGGTTGATCGAACTCTGCTTCCAGACGGCTGGCATGTGGGAAATGGTGACGCACCGGGCAATGGCGCTGCCAGCCGCCATCGAGAGCGTCATCATCTACCGGCAGCCGGAGAGTGCGGAAGGGCGACGCCTCTACGCACTTGTCACAGCCATCGAGAACGGATCATCGTATGATGCGCACGTAGTCGATACTGACGGCAACGTGTATGTCGAACTGCGCGGCTATCGCACGGTGCGATTGCCGGGCGAGGTAAATGTGTAATCTCACCGTATGCGGGGCGTCGGGTATGCTCTCCGCCGATCCTGATGCCCCGCTTCACAGGACTACTCCATGGTATACTGGCTGATCCAGACGCTCGCCGATCATCCTGCCCTCGCCTGTGCTGAAGCTCCGGAAGGGATGCTCAGCATAGGCGAGCAGGTGCGCTTCCAGTTGCTAAAACACGCAAAGCGCCGCCGCGACTGGTTGCTAGGCCGCTGGACGGCAAAGCGTCTGACAGCACAGTATATCGAGACAATCACCGGGCGGCGACCCGCATTGAGCGATATCGTGATCACCACTGATCCAGACGGCGCACCTCGTCTGCACAGTCGAAATGGATACGCCTTCATTAATCAGCTGGCGATCTCGATCAGCCACAGTCACGGGTATGCTTTTTGTGCGCTGACAGACGTTCCGGGGTACCGTCCAGGCGTCGACATCGAATATATTGAGCAGCGTCATCCCGCATTCGTAAGTGATTTCTTTACCGACGCAGAGATCGAGCGCGTGCATCGAACACCGCCATTGGCGCAACCTTTATTGACGACAGCGATCTGGAGCGCCAAGGAAGCTGTCCTCAAGTCGATCCGTCGCGGGTTGACGGTGGACACGCGCTGCATTGTCTGTCTGCCTGAAGAGCCTGTGGCAGATGGATGGTCGCCGGTGACGGTGATGTGCTCCCCTGAACTGAACGCAACCGTTCGCTGCGTTTGGTGGCGACAGATCGGCAGGTTTGTGCTCACCCTGGCGACCGCAGACAGCGAACAGACGACCCACGTCACCGTTCCGATTGTAGAAGTGCAACGGATCGGAGATGGAGTTTCACCATGACGAGTATGCAGGAATACATCGAGAAACTGCGCCAGCGCAAGGCGATTGCTCGCGGAACAGTGCAGGACGTTGAAGCGCAGCACAAGAAAGGGCGTCTGACTGCGCGCGAGCGGATCGACCTGCTCTTCGACCCGGGCACGTTCGAGGAGATCGACACGCTCGTGCTCCCGCGCTACGACGTGTACCCAGGTGGGAAGCGTTCTCGCTATGGCGATGGCGTTGTAACCGGCTTCGGATTGATCAATGGTCGCCGCGCATTTGTAGCAGCACAGGACGCCTCGGTGATGGGTGGCTCGCTTGGCGAAATGCATGCCAACAAAATCGTCAAGGTGATGCACATGGCTTTGAAGTACGGCTGCCCTTTCATCGCCATCAACGACTCCGGCGGAGCGCGGATCCAAGAGGGCGTCGATAGCCTGAGCGGGTATGCGCGTATCTTCGACGCAAACTGCGAAGCGTCGGGCGTCATTCCGCAACTTTCGCTGATCATGGGACCGTGCGCTGGCGGCGCAGTTTATTCACCGGCACTGACCGATTTCATTTTCATGACCGAAAACGCCTACATGTTCATCACCGGTCCTGATGTCGTGCGGGCAGTGATGCAGGAAGAGGTCACGCAAGAGCAACTCGGCGGAGGGCGGGTGCATGCTGAGGAAAGCGGCGTCAGCCACTTCCTGGCGCGCGATGATCAGGAATGCCTGGCGATGGCGCGCGAACTGCTCAGTTACCTGCCGCTCAACAATCAGGACGACCCACCGTATGTGCGTCCGGTGGACGACCCGGAGCGACGCTGCCCGGAACTGGAAGAGATCGTTCCAGTCGATCCCTCCAAACCTTACGATGTCCGCAAGGTGATTACCAGCATTCTTGATGATGGACGCTTCTTCGAGGTACACGCCCTCTGGGCGCAGAATATGGTCGTCGGATTTGGTCGACTCAACGGCTATGTCGTGGGGATCGTCGCCAACCAACCAATGGTGCTCGCCGGTTGCATCGACATTAAAGCGTCAATCAAGGCAGCACACTTTATTCGCATTTGCGATGCATACAATATTCCGATCATCACATTGCAGGATGTTCCCGGCTTTCTGCCCGGCACCAATCAGGAATACGGCGGCATCATTCGCAATGGCGCGCGGATGATCTACGCCTATTCCGAAGCGGTCGTCCCCAAACTGATGATCATTCTGCGCAAGAGTTACGGTGGCGCCTACTGTGTGATGAGCAGCAAAGGGTTGCGTGGCGACCTGTTGTACGCCTGGCCCAACGCTGAACTTGCGGTGATGGGTGCTGAAGGAGCGGTCAACATCCTGTACCGTAACGAGGTAAAGAATGCGCCTGACCCGGAGGCAAAGCGGCGAGAACTGGTCGAAGAGTACCAGGAGCGGTTCAACAACCCATATGTCGCCGCCGCGCGCGGGTTGATCGACGATGTCATCGAGCCGCGCGATTCGCGGCGAGTGCTGATCAAGGCGCTGGAAGTCACCCTGTCGAAGCGTGAGCGGCACGTGCCGCGGAAGCACGGCGTCTCGCCGTCCTGAGAGGTAGTATCATGTTTCGTACTCTTCTGGTTGCCAACCGTGGCGAAATTGCCGTTCGCATCATACGTACTTGCCGTGACATGGGCATCCGCACGGTTGCGCTCTATGACGACACTGACCTCAGTTCGCTCCATGTGCGCCTGGCTGATGCATGCGTGCGTCTGAGTTCGGGCGCGATCTACCAAGATGCCTCGGCGCTGGTTCAGATTGCGCGCGACTGCGGCGCGGACGCCATTCATCCCGGCTACGGCTTCCTTGCCGAGCACGATGAGTTTGCGCGTGCATGCGAGGAAGCCGGGATTACGTTCATCGGGCCGTCCAGCGCAATGCTGGCGCGCGTGCGCGATAAGATCGCCACACTCGAAGCTGTACGTGCTGCTGGTTTCGCTGTGCCACGCCACTCATTGCAAGCCTATCGCGCTTCGGAAGGGGATGCGTTGCACGCTGCCGCCGGACGACTCGGCTACCCGCTGGCGCTCAAGTCGTACCGTGGCGGGCGCAGCTATGGCACGCGCCTGGTGTATGAGCCGACACAGCTGGAGAGCATTGCGCAGCATGCGCAGTCGGCGGCACTGACTGCATTTGGTGACGACCGGCTCTATCTGGAAGAAGCATTTCTCCCGGCACGCTACCTGGAAGTCCAGATCGTTGGCGACCACTACGGCAATCTGGTGCATCTGGGTGAACGCGATGGCTCGATCCAGCACAACTATCACAAGGTCGTAGCAGAGTCGCCGGCGCCGTATCTAACCGACGCACAGCGCGAAGATCTCTGGCGACAGGCGCTTGCAATCGGGCGTTTGCTGGGATGCTCCAATGCCTGCACGATCGAATTCGTCCTCGATGCACAGGGACATTTCTACTTCACCGAAGTCAAAATGCGGATTCAGGTCGAGCATCCAGTCACCGAAATGCGTACTGGTATCGACCTGGTACGCACGCAGATCCAGATCGCTGCAGGCGAACCACTTGGTTTTTCGCAGGACGATGTCATCCTTCGCGGATGCGCCATCCAGGCACGCGTCAATGCAGAGGATCCCTGGAACCATTACCTGCCTAGCCCTGGGCGCCTGCGCCGGTTTCGCTTTCCGGGTGGACCAGGCGTGCGCGTTGATACCTATGCCTACGGTGGTTGCGATGTCCCGGTGCGCTATGATCCACTATTGGCAAAGGTTGTCGCCTGGGACGATACGCGCGCAGGGGCGCTGCAACGGTTGCGCCGCGCAGTTGCCGATTTTGCGATCAGCGGCGTGCAAACGAACCTGCCGCTGATCCAGCGCATCCTAGATACACCCGAATTTACTGCCGGAACGTATGACTCAGAATTCGACCGACAATCTCTGCCGGGTGCTGAAATTCCTGATGATCAACTCCGCGATCTGGCAGTTGCAGCTGCGCTGGCGTACCTCCGCCGGAGGAGTAATACTGTTGACGCTCTCCCCAACCGTGCCAGTTCTGGATGGCACCGAGACTCGCGCAGGTTGCCACAGTAGGGGGAAAGACAATGAGCAAACTGAGCGTTACTATCGATGGCCGAATCTTTACCGTCGAAACGCCGCCGTTGCCCCGCACAACTGGCGAGATGACGGTGCGGGTCAATGGGCAGACTGTCAATGTACTGCTGCATGATACGGGCAGTTCCGAACTTCTCGACTGGCTCATCGTGGAAGGGCGCCCCTACGAACTGGTTATCGATCCCAATCTGCGCTGGATACGCTCGCGCTTCGGTTTGCATCAGGTTGAAGTACGCGATCTGGAATCCACGATTGCGCGTCCGCCAAGTGGCGATGGACGGATCAAAGCGCCCATCCCCGGCTTGATTACCCGCGTCCTTGTCAATCCTGGCGAACTGGTCGAGATCGGGCAACCATTGCTGGTGTTGGAAGCAATGAAGATGGAGAACGAAATTCGCGCTCCACGGTCTGGTCGCGTGACACAGGTCAACGTCGCCGTCGGGCAGAGCGTTGCTCTTGGAATGGTGCTTGCAGAAGTGGAATAGGGGTCAGGTGGGTGAAGGCAGCGCCTTCGCCCACCACGGGCGCCTGCTGTTGTAACGTGAAAATTTGACTTCACTGCAAAAACGCACCGCTGAGACGCCGAGAGCACGGAGAACCCTGAAAACGGACCTTGATGGATGCACGGCATCTCGCGCCTCACGCGGCGACCGAAATGATGGCGATTGAGAAATAAATCCGGTATGCGCCTTGTGCCGTCGGGCTCATGGCGATTGAGCATTTATAGCAGTTCTCTTGTCGGGCAGGGTTGCACCCGCTATCAAAAGCAGACGCCGTGTGCGCCGTCCCTCCGCGTGCTCCGCGTCTCTGTGTGCATCAGACTGGCTCACGCGGAGGCGCGGAGATGGGGAGCGCAGCGAAGCGGGCGTCTCGCGCGCCACGGCAGACCCGACCAAGGGTCAATGTATCTGAGGACTGCTATAATCCGGTATACGCTCTTGCTGTCGGGCTCATGGCGATTGAGCATAAATCCGCTATCCCGAACGAGCTGTCGGGCTAAAGCCCTCGGCTGTGGAATGCAAAGCCCGCCTGCGCGGGCTAAAGCGGATTATTCATTCAAAGACCATAAGCCCTCGGCTATGCAGGGCGAAGCCCGCCTGCGCGGACTATGGCGAATAATCACTTCAAAGACCATTTTATTGGTGCACCGATGGCGCGTGCAACTCCACAATCCCATCGGGACCGGCGATCACTGCTAGTGACACCATACCGAGAAACAATCCGTGCGCCACAACACCCGGAATAGCGCAGATAGACGCTGCGAGTGCTTCCGGATCGGCAATAATGCCAAAATTGCAGTCGAGGATCAGGTTTCCCTCATCGGTCACAAATGGCGCACCATTGCGGTCACGGCGCAGCGCTGGCACGCCGCCGAGCGCCCTCAGACGACGCACACAGAGCGGCAACCCAAAAGCAACAACTTCAACCGGGAGCGGCGAGCGCTCTCCCAGCCGTTCGACACATTTACTGGCAGCTGCCATCACTACGAAGCGCGCTGCGGAAGCCGCCACGATTTTCTCACGCAGCATCGCTCCACCCAGACCTTTGATGAGCCTCAGTTGCGGATCGATTTCATCAGCGCCATCCAGCGCCAGATCGAGGTGTGGCTGACGATCCAGCGTTGTTAGTGGGATACCAAGTTCGCGCGCCAGCGCTGCCGTCACCTCTGATGTGGGCACACCGGTGACCCGCTGCAGACGACCATCAGCCAGACGCGCTGCAAGCCCGTGCAGCATGAATGTGGCAGTCGAGCCGGTTCCCAGTCCGATCGTCATCCCACTCTCGACATACCCAAGTGCGTGTTCTGCCGCACGCTGGCGGTAGAGATTGTCGTCCACGTCGTCTCCTGACTTATTCCCGTGACACAACGATGCGGAGACGCTGCGACTGATGCAGCGTACAGATCAGTTCGTAGACTCCAGGATTATAGTAGCGCTGCTCGAACTGCTGACCAGGATCGATTTTGAACGGTCCCACCTGGATCGGCTGCACATCCTCGTTGCGAATGACGAGCGTATCCTTCCCCCGGAGCGACAGTTCGATTGTCTGCGGCAGAATGTCGAGTTGCTCACCAGACGCCAGACGCGCCACGCTGCCCGGAGGCACGGTGAAGACCAGGTAGCGGTCAGCATTGCGACGCTGATACTCGTACCAGACGCCCGTGCCTGCGATGCCGACCGCGAGGAGCGCCAGGATCAGCAACGCTGTACGATGCGCCGACCACATTGCTCAGGCGCCTCCCTGCCGCACTAGGTAGCGCAGGTCGCTGACAATATCATCAACTGGCATGCCATGGGTAAACAGTAATCGCCAGCGCCCGGCAGCGTCAATTACATAGATGAAGGTTGAGTGATCAATGGTGTACTTGAGCGCCGAGCCGGGCAGTTCGCGGCGGATCGAGGTCACGCCATAATCCTGCATCACCGGGCTGAGTTCCGACTCACTGCCACGCAATCCGATAAACGTCGGATCGAAAGCGGTTACATACCGTTTCAGGCGTTCCGGCGTATCGCGGTCCGGGTCAAGCGAAACAAAGACACCCTGCACCTTTTCTGCATCGGCGCCGAGTTTGCGGCGTGCTGCCGCCATATCGGAAAGGGCAGCCGGGCACATATCAGGGCAGTTAGTGAACCCAAAGAAGAGAATGACAATTTTGCCGCGGTGTTCGCTCAGGCGAAACGGCTTGCCGTCAAAGTCGGTCAGGGTAAAATCAGGCGCTTCTTTCGGCGGGTCGAGCGTGACGCCCCGGAAATCATATCTGCCGCACGCGCTGACAACGGTCACGAGTGCGAGCAGGACGAAAACTCGGAAACCTCGCAGCATGGCGTTCCTTTCAGAACGTTGAACGCTTCTTCACACAACGCTGCATAGTATACCATTCACAAGAAGGGCGTGGATGCAACGAAGCGCCTGTTTATCGTCGGGTTGCCAGGTCTTAACAGAATACCGTATAAAATGACACCACACGGTCTCAATATCCGTGATGCAATTCAGAGCGAAAGGGTCACTTCACCACAGAGCCGCAGCGGACACAGTGAACGATTGATGGAAACCTCCACGTGACGGGTGTCTCGACGGTGAGTTTTTGCGGAGCAGACTCGGGCGATGCGTCTACCGATGGCTGTTTTTCTGATCCTGAGCGGTTTTTACCTGCTCACGATGAGCGGGCATACCTACTCGTCCGACGAAGAAACGATGCTTGCTGTTACCCGCGGACTGATCGAACGCGGTGATGTGGCAGTTGTCGTCGAAGATGGTGCGCCGGTATCTGCGCTGCGTTCAGGACACGACGGCAGAGTCTATTCACCCTACGGCGTCCTTCCTTCCCTGCTGGCAATCCCGCTCCATTTCTTGGGTACGCTGATCGCACCGTCCGGTCTGCAAGCTGACTATGCGTCTCGCTTCGCGGTGATGATGCTCAACAGCCTGCTGACGGCAGCCACATGCGCCATTCTGGTTGAATGGACTCAGCGGCTCGGTGCAACCGACGAATGGGCGCTGATGCTGGCGCTCCTCTACGGTCTGGCGACATTCGCCTGGACGTATGCCCGAACGTTCTTTTCTGAGCCGCTGGCCGCCCTCTTGATCCTTGGCGCAACCGAACGCGCCTGGAGCGCCTTTCGCGTCAATTCCCTCGGCGCGCAGTACAGGATGCTGTTTCTATCAGGGCTTCTGGCAGGACTGCTGCCAGCAACCCGGATTGCTGCCGCTATCGCGCTCCCGGTCATCGGTCTCTACGTGCTTTGGGAAACACTGAAAACCTGGTCAACAAAACCAACTGATCAAACAAAAAGCGCTCCTTGTCAACGCCGGCAGATGCTGGCATACGTACTGAGCGGCTTGATTATCTGGATCGCTGGTTTGCTTCCCGGTTTTGCACTTGCCGGATGGTACAATCTGGCGCGCTTCGAAACGCTGCTTGCGTCCGGTTATGGAAGCGAAGCGTTTCAGTTCGCGACGCCGCTCGCCGAAGGTCTGTTTGGGTTGCTCCTCAGTCCGGGCAAAAGTGTGTTCCTGTATGCTCCGCCTCTCCTGCTGGCTTTTCCCGGCGGTTTCGCTCTGTGGCGGCGTGGTGAACGAACCATAGTCCTGGTGATAGCGGGGCTTTTTCTGTCGCACCTGCTGCTCTACGCGCGCTGGGGTCAGTGGCCCGGCGGCGGCGTCTGGGGACCACGCTTCCTGCTGCCAGTCGTGGCGCCAGTTATGGTTCTGGCTGCCGGTCTTGGCATCTTGACACCTATGCAACGCTTAGGGCTGCGTCTGTTAACTCCTGCGCTCGTGCTGGGTGGTGCAGGATTCGTCGGCAATCTTGGCGGCGTTCTGCTCAACTTCGACACATATGCAGTTTCTACCCCCTTCCACACCAGTGTCTATACTTTCTCTGGCTCCCCACTGGTCGGGCACTGGCGCCTGTTGATCGAACGATGGGCGCGTTACAGCGTGCTACCACCCTTCTGTCGGCTAGGCGACGGTTTGTATGCGAGTGAGTCCAACGATAACCAGGCGCTGCCGCGACGCACTGGATCGAGTGGGAAGGTATCCTGTGTGGTACGTCGTGAAACGCGAATCACGCTGGTTCTCGATGACCGACGACCCGACAAAGCGCCGTCCAGTCAATTGCGCCTTCGATTAAACGAACGTGATCAGGGGTTGTTGCCAACCGGTCAGCAGCGAACCTACCACTGGCTCATACCGCCTGGTCGTACCCGTCTGGAGATTGTTGCGCAAACGTGGAATCCTTTTGAGACAGGCTTCAGTGACCGCAATGATCCCCTGGGTCCGGCAATCGTCGCATTGCGTGGACAGTCTGGTGATGGCGCCGCACTTACACTTGTCGATACGGCTGTGGCACCGCTGCCGACGCTTCCACGTCCGCGCTGGGCCTGGTACTATGATCCGCCGAACCAGCATCTGGTCGACCACTGGCTTTGGTATCTGCCGCGATCCGAACTCACCGTCAACCAGATGCTGGCGATGGGCGGCATAGTCGTACTCACCGGAACGATCAGTCTTGTAGCCGGGATACGTCTGATGCTAGCAGCCATTCGTAAACGTAGTGTACAATGATTGATTGCGTCATACTGAAACAGCACAGAGGAGCACGAGCGTATGCCCAGACTGACAGTTGCAGGCAAAACGGCTGAATGGAGCGCAGACAAGCGATTGGTCAACGCTATCGAGGACATGGGCATCCACATTGGTCATCGGTGCGGCGGTAAGGCGCGCTGCACAACATGCCGGGTGATATTCGTCTCCGGTGAACCCGATACGATGACTGCTGCCGAGTACGAGAAACTCAAAGAGCGCGGACTCCTCGGCGAGTACCGCCTCTCCTGCCAGATCCTCTGCACCCATGATATGGAGGTCAAAGCAGTGATGACCCTGGAAAATCAGGAAGGATGGACAGATACCGGTCCACGCCCGGCGGATACGGTCGAACCAGCGGCGGAATGGTTTCCCACATCGACATTCGGTGCATAGCCGGAAGAATCTCACCCTGCTACTCTGCGAGCGAAGGCGGATATGTCGTCTTCGCTCTCTTCTTGTTATGAAGATTGAGCATTTTAAATTCCCAATCTCCATTAGCCCACATCACGCTCGACGACGGACGATGTCGGATTGCTGATCTCGTTGTTCGAAATTCATTTCGGTCATTGCGTGGGGTGCACTATTCCCAGGAGCGTTCAACCTTGTCCATCAGTTCAACCTTCGTGAGAACTGCTATAACTGCTATAAATGCTCAATCTTCATAGCCCGCAGTTTCCGCGCGCGGGCAGGGACGCCCGCGCACCCAGATCGCAATCGCACGTGGTTCGGTCATCCCGCCTTCGCCGCGTGCGGGCGCGGACGCCCACGCTCCCAGCATCAGGTTCAACCTTTGCGAGAACTGTTACAAGTTTGCACGGCGGCTCATGAGGCCACGGAGATGGTCTTCGCAAATCGAGCCGAGGCGTTTACGCCGACGGCGTGCTCATGCTGACCACCGCGCAACGCGAACTCCAACGATGACCCTCTCGCCTCTCCCCTACCCTCGATACAGCGCATTCGCTTCGGCTTCAATGGCAGCCAGCGCTGATCTGCCAGCATCATCGCTGATGGCTGCGCGCCCGGTGGCAATCCGATAGCGCAACGCGACCAGCATGGCTGTGCGACGCACCCCTGGAGGTTCGGTTTTCGCGCGCGCCAGTTGCTGTTTCAGTTCTTCGATCAGCGCCGATCCCTTCCCGCGTCCACCGAACGCGCTCCTTGCTGGCGGCGTATGTCCCGTCAGCAGCGCTGCGAGGGTCGCCGCCCCAATCTTCGACAGGTGTTGATTGGCGTTGCCGCACTTCGGCGACTGAATGCACGCCGGGCAACCGTCACTGCACGGACAGTCAATCAGCAACCGCCACGTCTGCTCCCACCACTGCGCTGCCTGTTCGTACCCCACCTCTGCAATTCCCACACCGCCCGGTACGCCGTCGTACACAAAGATCGTTGCTGCGCCGGTATCCGGGTGAACATCGGTCGATAGCCCGCCAATATCACCACGGTCACATTGAGCAAAGAGCGGCAACAACCCGATTGCTGCGTGCTCCATCGCGTGCAGCGCATCGATCACTCCATCGCACGCCTGCTCGACCTGCCGACAGATTGGATCGGGGACTGTCCACCACACTGCGATGGTGCGAAATGTTTGCGGCGGCATCGTCAGGCCATGCTCGCTGAGCACCTCGTCGGTATAGTGCTGCTTGCGCCGGTAGCCAACCACACGGCGCGTTACTTCAACAACGCCGAGAAAGAGGGTCGCCGGTCCAACATTGCACTGCCGACGCACCTGCTCGACGGTGATGTCAGTTTCGTCCAGGGTCTGGGTATAATACTCAACCCGTGCCCGTCGCGCCAGCGCCCGGCGCGGGGTCAACTCAACGACGATATAGGTATCGCCCTGGTGCATGTAGACGGCGCCGGGAAAGACCTCGAACGGTGCGCGGGTGGCGGCAATCTGCTCGATCCGACGATCAGTATCAATATCGATCAGGTCAATCGAGTCTCCATCGGCGCTGCGAATGTTGACCCCAGCGGCCGGTCGGGGATCGCCAGCATACGCGAATCGACCGTCGGGCAGTGCGGCTAATTCACCGCGCCGGAGCAACCAGTCACGCAATTTTGCGAAGGTTGCGCCAAACCAGAGATCATCGGCGTCGTGCAGCGGGAGTTCGGCGGCAGCGCAGCGCACCTGGTCACGCAGAATATATGGGTTGTCCAGCGCAACGCGCGCATATTCGTGGGGGCGGCTGAAGAACTCCGCCGGATGCCGCATGTAAAACTGGTCGAGCGGGTCGTCCTGCGCCACAAGCGCCGCCAGACTCTGCCCCTGCGAGCGCCCGGCGCGCCCTGCCTGCTGCCAGGCGCTGGCAATTGTTCCCGGAAAACCGCCCATAACGACAGCATCCACACCCCCAATATCGACCCCCAGTTCAAGGGCGTTGGTCGATACCAGACCCCGCAGATCACCGGCGGCAAACGCCTGCTCCAGACGACGACGCTCCTCGACGGTGTATCCCGCGCGATAGGCGGCAATGTGCCCAACGTCCGATTGGCGCTTTTCTGTCGCGTCTTCCGACCGGGGCTGGTTTTCCAGCGCCTCACGCGCATAGCGCAGCACCAGCTCCGCGCTGCGCCGGGTTCGGGCGAATGCCAGCGTCTTGACGCCAGCACGAACCAGCAACGCCAGCAGGCTGGCAGTTTCGACGTTGGTGCTGCGTCGTTGTCCCTGTTCTGACATCCAGGCAATGCCGCGTTGCCGGTCGGTCAGCGGCGGATTCCAGAACAGGAAGGTGCGTTCCCCCTGTGGTGCGCCATCGTCGTCGATCACCCGCACCTCATCACCGACCAGCGCCGCCAGGTGCTGCTGCGGGTTGGCGCTGGTCGCCGAACAGCAGATGAACTGCGGCGCACTGCCGTAATGGGCGCACAACCGCCGCAACCGCCGCAGAATGAGCGCAACGTGGGTGCCGAATACGCCCCGATAGACGTGCGCCTCATCCAGCACGACGTAGCGCAACCGCACCAGGACTCCCCGCCAGCGCGCGTGATCGGGCAATAGCGTGCGATGGAGCAGATCGGGGTTCGACAGAATGACATGCGCCCCAGCGCGCAGACGGTCGCGTGCCGGGCGAGGCGTATCGCCGTCCAGGGTTGCAGCCGTAAGCGCCGGACCGCCCGCGGCTTTGAGCGTCGCAAGCAGACTGTTCAACGCGCGCAACTGGTCGGCGGCGAGCGCTTTGGTGGGGAAGAGGAAGAGCGCACGGGCAGTGTGATCGGTGATCGCTGCCTCAATGGTCGGCAACTGATAGCAGAGGGTCTTCCCCGATGCCGTCGCTGTCACGATGCCGATATGATAACCGGCGCGCGCTGTATCGAGCGCAGCTGCCTGGTGGGTATAGAGGCGGGAAATCCCGCGTGCAGCAAGCGCGGCAGCAAGCGGTTGCGGCAGCGGCGCGGAAGGTTCCGCAAAGCGCGCAGCGCGCGCAGGGAGACGTTCGATATGCGCAATTTGACCAGCATAACCGCGCGCGCCGCGCAACAGTTCAACAAAATCGGTCATAGGCGCCCGCCGATGCGTCCAATTCCAGACACCGCACCATCATGGCACGGCGTCAAACGGATGTCAAGACCGCAATCCGCTCGGAGAGCCGGAATAGAACATGGATTGGCGCGGATATGACGGATAAGCGCGGATGGTGAGGAGGATCCCCTCCGCTGCAGCCCGGATGTCAGCCTCAGACAGGCTGAAGCCTGCCTGAGTTCGGACAAGCCCCGCGGGCTAGATTAACCCGGCGCACGTTCGGCGCGTGGCAGGTGACGAACGCGCCAGCCCCGCAGGGGCTTCCACGCGCTCAGGGAGGGCTTCAGCCCGCACGAGCAACGTCGCCCGCAGGCGGGCTTCGCTCTGGATGGTCGAGGGCATCAGCCCCACAGCTATTTAAGGAACACGCCTTGTGTACGATGCCCACTCATGCGATACCGGATCGTAATCAGCCACATGCACGTTTGCACAGGTTACGATCCGGTTTTAGTGTGCATAACCAAAAGTCAACAGCATCGACCCGCTTGCCAAAAATGCCATGATGCACGTGCAGCATTCAATGTCGCGCAGAAACCACGAAGTCGCAATGAACCATGAATGTTCCCGACCATGCCCCATTCGTCCAGCGGCATCGGTATGACCTCATCCGACTGCGCGATCATCTCGCCGGAGGTCATCGCTGCACCGACGCATGGATCGCGATAGCGCATCTGGTGCATGAACCGTGGCAACGCCTGGACTGTCTGGAACGGGCGTGCGCCGTCGACTCCGATGACCAGAACCTGCAGATCGCCCGCCTCGAACACTATATCGTGCTGCATCCAGACGACGCACACGCAGCGGAAGAACTGCGCGAAGCGAAAGCCCGCCGTGTGCTGGAACGTTACAAGCCGCGCGTCTTTCGCCATCAGGACGCTTCACAGCCGATCGGCGCCATTCTGCGCGCTGCGCGCCATCTGCGACGCCGATCTGGAAGTTGTGCCGGAAGAGCAGGATCGTCTCCGTCGCCTTGGACGCTCACTACTCATGGGTGACCTGCTGGTGCGGCGCAGCAAGGTAGCGCCAGAAACGCTGGCGCGCGCTCTGACGTTGCAAAGCCGCCTCCGTGCGGTGAACGGCGCTGTGCCGCGCACGCTGGGAGAGTAATCGTCTGGAAGTACGTTACCCCTGATTAGCCGCGCCCCGCTCAAACAGATCCGTCTGCACGCATCCGGCGCCCATGAACCGCTCGGCGAAATCCTGCCGCGTCACGGCGCCATCGATGCCGGCATCCTGCAACGCGCCTTCCAGCAGCACATGCACGATGCAATGATGGCATTCGAGTGAGTATCGGCTATGCGAGGCGAAGCCTGCCTGTGCGGGCTATACCGGATTATTTATTCAAATGTGAGGGCTGCTATAATTCTTAGGGATCATTACCAGCAACACACGTGCCCATCATTTCCGGTAGAGATCGTGGCAGATAGAAGGGCAACAGAAAAGACGCACCATGACGCTTGCGGCAATTTTATTTGATCTCGACAGCACGCTCTACCCGCGTTCCGCAGGCGTTCAACATGCTCTCGACGAGCGGATGAACGCGTATGTTCAGCGCGTCACCGGTTGCGCCCTCGAAGAAGCGCCCATCCTGCGCGATTCCTGGTTCAAACGGTACGGTACGACCCTTGCCGGATTACAGCACGAGTACCATATCGATGCCGAAGATTATCTGCGCGTCATTCATGACATTCAGCTGGAAACGTTCTTGAAGCGTGATCCGGAACTCGACGCTCTGCTGGAACAACTCGATCTTCAGCGTGCAATCTTCACCAACTCGCCTGCCGAACATGCAGCGCGAGTGCTGCGCACACTCGGCGTTGCGCGGCACTTCCCCCTGATTTTCGATATTCGCTTCTTTGAGTTTCAGCCCAAACCGAAACTGACCGCCTACACCCGCGCGCTTGATGCGCTCGGAGTCGCCGCAGGCGAAACGCTCCTGATCGAAGACATGCCGCAAAACCTGCCACCAGCGCGTGAACTTGGCATGCGCACCATCCTGATCGATGAGCAGGGTACGCACACTGCCGATGGCATCGCCGACCACGTTTCACCCGATATTCGTGCCGCGCTGCGCATTGTGCTGAACGGCGGCATTCGCAGCGTCCGGGCATAGTAGCGAATGTGATCACGCCGCCTCGTTTTTCTCTCGACAAAGAAATGCAAAGGACGCGGCAAGCCGCGTCCCTGCTGGTATTCCGGATCAGTTCGTTTCCACCCCTACGGCGACGTTGCTGGTTGTTCGTTTGCTGGCGCGGGCGCGGGCGCCTCCGCTGGTGCGCGCTGTGGCGCTGGCGCCTGACTGCCCAGCACCTCGCTCGAAGGAATGCTGAGCATTGGCAGCAGACTGTTTTCGCCGCCGACAAACCGTGGCATCACCCCATCCCAGCGCTCGATGAAGCGCAGTTGCAGCAGTTCCGCCGAAATCACCTCGCGCTGTAAACGCAACGCTTCGGCTTCCGCGCGCGCAATTTCCAGGCGCGCCTTCGCTTCGGCTTCCGCGCGCGCAACCTGCTGCTGCGCCTCGATCCGCGCCCGCTCCAGTTCACGCGCCGCACGCAACGCATCCTGCTCGGCAACCTGCTTCGCCTCGATTGCGCGCGCAAACTCCGGGCTGAAGTTGAAATCGGTGATCGAAACGCTCTCGACAATCACACCACGCGGTGTCAACCGCTCGCTTAAGCCGCGCTGGATCAACTCCGAAACTTCAGGACGACGGGTAATCAACTCTTCTGCCGTAAAACGCGCCGTTGCCGCCTTGATCGATTCCTGGATCGCCGGATCGACGACCCGCCGCTCATAATCGACGCCGATCTCCCGAACCAGACGGTCCACCTGACCTGCATCGGGGCGATAGTTGATGACCACCTGGGTCGTCACCGTCTGCAAGTCGCGCGAAGCGGCGCTTGAGTTCGACTCATAGCGCTGGGTGCGCACCTCAACAATTGTCACCGACGTGATAAACGGCATACGGAAATGCAACCCCTCTTCGAGCACACCCGTGATTTCACCGAACGTCTTCAGCACACCGCGCGTTCCCGCCTCGATGGTCGTGACCGAACTGCTTCCAAGAAAAATCCCGATCACCACGATCAAACTCAACACAATCAGAACCGATACCGAACGTCCACGCGCATCAGGGTTCTGAAACGCCCTTCCTTCCTGTCCCTGGTTCATCACTCACCTCTTCTTATGACCTTTCTTGTCGCTATGACAACAAAGCCCGGAGAGAAACCCTCCGGGCTTCTATCCACTGTATCACCAAAATCTTCTACTGAAGTATACCCGATCCTGATGCGTTGTGGATGGAAAGAGCGCTCGATTGGAGTATTACCGTGAACGTGTCATCGCAAACGGAAATTCAGTCAACGTGTAGCAACCTCTGCGGGAACCGAACTCGTCGCCGGACACGACACGCCTGCAGGACACACACTCAGAGCAAGATTGTCCTTATCATCTGCCCACCTCATCAGCGGCGCGCCACCCACTTTCGATGGCGCCATGCACCGTTTGCGGGTTGCTGTCGTATGCGGTTGCCTCGCCTGCGAAGAAGAGCGTAGCACCCTCCGGCGCCGCCAGCACGATGCGCGCATCCGCTGCACCGGGCGGAACGTGCGCATATCCGCCATATGCGAAGGGGTCGGCACCCCACGCGACTCGCCGCGCAGCGCGCTGCCGCTGCGCCAGATCGCGCCGCCCCAGCAGGATTTGCAACTCTTCCAGACCTGCAGCCAGCGCTTCATCGTCGTCGAGAGCATCGAGCGCACGGGCGCGCGCTGCGGTTGCATAGGCGACAATCACTGCGGCATCGTGGGTGGTATGCGCGGCAGTCCACCAGCGCGCCGATAGACCTTTGTGCGCCATGAACGTCAGGTCGGCATCCCATACCGGTTCGTCGAACCGATAGAACAGTTTGGTCGCCGGTTCGATGCGCAATGCGTTGATCGCCTGGCGCTTCCGGGCGCTGAGCGGCGGATCGAACTGCGGAAGACCACGCTGCAATACGGCAACCGGAATGGTGACAATGCACCGGTCGCCGTGGAAGATACCCGCATCGGTTTCGACAGTCACACCGCTGGACGTGTGACGCACCAGGTGCACCATCGTGCCGGTACAAATGTCGAGACCACGCGCGTACCACTCGAGCAGTGCAGCATACCCCTCGCGCACGCGATACTCGCGCCTGCCGTGATCGACGCGCAGTTCACGCGAGAGATCGACGCAACTCAATGTTTCGACGGAAGCGCAGCACGTCTGCGCAAGCAATACATCCGCTACCGTGAGCGCCTCTTCGTCGAAGCCGCACTCACGCAAGTAGTGCGCCAGTGAACGATCCGGCACATCGTGTGGAACATCACGCAACCGGTCGAATGCGCGAAACAACGCGCCAATCAGGTCACGACGGTGCGGTGGCAGCGCATCGAGGGCGCGCGCCGATCCGCCATCGCTCCAGCGCAACCGTCCGTAACGATCAACCGGGATCGCCTCCAGACCGGCAGCTGTCACTAGCGCGCGGGTAACGGTGTATTCACCGTGGATGAATTCAGCGCCGTGTTCGACGGGAAATGGCGCAAAGGTGTAGTCAGTCCAGATCCTGCCGCCGATGCGCTGCCGTGCTTCGATCACCTGCACCGTTACGCCTGCATCGTGAAGACGACGGGCTGCGGCAAGACCGGAAGCGCCTGCACCAAGGACAATGACATGCATACAGGGATAGCAGGTATAATGCAATCAGAACGGACAACGATAAGCATACCATGAGTCCACTGCAAAAAGGGCATGTCACCGCCGAGGCGCAGCGTTCGCAGAGGCGGATTCCATAGCGAGTCACGCACACGCATGCTGCGCCATGCATCCATCATGGTTCGTTTGTAGGTTTCTCTGTGCCCTCGGCGTCTCGGCGGTGCGTTTTTGCAGCAATGTCATATTATGGATATTCGGGTCGCAACACTGGCGAATGCACACATTCTTGCCAATCTGAACGCGGACTTCGATGGCGTGCAGATGACGCCGGAACGCATGGCGGAACAGATGCTCCGCTGCTACGATGTTGAACGTGCGTTGATCGCAAGTATCGATGGTACGGCGGTCGGTTTCGCCTACCTGCGATTGATCCCCTGGCTGTACTACGATACGCTGTATGCAGAACTGACCGAACTGTTCGTGCGGGAACCCTTCCGGCGTCGTGGCATTGCATCTGCACTGGTGGCACACGCTCAGGGTCTGGCGCGCGCGGCTGGCGCGAATGAGTTGCGCATCCTGACCGGACGCGACAACCCGGTGGCGCGTGCGTTCTATCGGAAACTGGGATGCGCTGAGGAGGACGAGGTGTTGCTGATACTGCATCTCGTATAATGAAAGCGCATAGACACAGATACCATCAAGGAGTCAACAGATGTCGCAGTGGTTACGCGCGGCGTTATCCGCGATTATGGCGATGATCGTCGTCGGGTGCGGTCCGGCGGCGCCGGTCGTCACCCCAACGCCCACCCCGACGCCAGCGGAGATCAGTGCGCGTGCGGGACAGGCGACAAGTGCAGCGCAGAGCCTGGCATTTTCGATCACCGTCACCGGGCAACCGGTGTACACCGATCCGTCGCGGGTGTTCGTCATTACGGCTATCGACGGCGCGCTCCGCCGACCGGACGGGGTGCTGGCGACGCTGAAACTGCGCAGCGCAGCCGGTCTTGCAGAAGTGCGAACCGTCTCGCTGGCAGGGAAACAGTACGCTACCAATCCATTGACCCGCGCCTGGCAGTGCCTGACGCCAGGGCAGGCGTTCGATGCCGCAGTGCTGTTCGACCCGCAAAAGGGGATTGAACGCCTGCTTCAGGATGGCATCGAAAATATCACCCTCGTTGGTGAAGAAACTCTCGACGATCGCCTGACGTACCACCTGCGCGGCACGATTCCCGGCGCACGCATGGCGGACATCAGCGGCGGATTGATCGGCGCTGCTCCGGTCACCGCCGACATCTGGGCGGATCGGGAGACGCTGCGCCTGGCAAAAATTGTCCTGGTCGATCAGGCGCCCAATGCGCCAGAGCCAACCACCTGGACGCTGGTGTTCAGCGCCTATGACCAGCCAGTCGATGTGCGCCCGCCGATCGAGTGTTGAACCGTCTTTCGGGATGAATATCGTTCGTGAAAGGTGATTCCTTGGTGCTCGAACAGAAGCCAACTGCGATTGGTTCGGCACAGACGACACAGGATCGCGGCGCGATGGCGTGGCTCCAACGCCCATCGACGGCGCTTGCCCTGGTGTGCGCCGCTGTCTTCGTTGGCGCCGTCGATCTGACGATCGTGACTGCGGTGCTGCCGAAGATCATGGTCGATCTGAGTGTTTCGATCGACACCGAACTCCATCGCGCCTCGTGGGTGATTACCGGCTACCTGCTGGCATATACCATCAGCATGACCTTTACTGGTCGCCTGTCCGACCTATATGGACGACGCATCGCCTACCTGATCTGTCTGACCATCTTTATCCTCGGTTCGGTTGTGGTTGCTGCCGCACCCGCGCTCGAAGAGGTCGTTCTGGGTCGGGTGGTGCAGGCGCTGGGCGCTGGGGCGCTGGTGCCGATCTCGATGGCGCTTGTCAGCGATCTCTTCCCGCCAGAGCGCCGCCCGGCAGCACTAGGGATTATTGCCGCCGTCGATACTGCCGGTTGGATGGTCGGGCATGTGTATGGCGGCGCGCTTATGCGCCTGTTCGATGACTGGCGCCTGCTGTTCTGGATCAATGTCCCATTCGGCATAATTGCCCTGGCATTGACCTGGCTGGCGCTGCGGCGCGTAGTAATCACCCGTGCATCGGGCAGTTTCGACTGGCGCGGCGCTGTCCTGATTTCGGTCAGTTTGACTGCGTTCAACATCGGGATGGGCGCAGGCGCAGAACTGGGACAGACCGATTTCTATGGCGAACGTCCCGGACCTCCGCCCTATGCCTTGCCGCTGACACTGGCATCCCTTGTCGTCCTTGCGGCGTTCATCTGGGTCGAACGCCGCGCGCGCGACCCGCTGCTGGACTTGGCGCTGTTCCGGCAGCGCGGCACTGTTGCGGCATCGATCATGAATGTGCTGATCGGGTTCGTGCTGGCGCTGGCGATTGCGAATGTGCCGC
>JAGHYV010000150.1 GCA_017743475.1 Roseiflexus sp.
CGCTCCGACGATGATCACAAGCGTGAGCAGCGTGAGGGCGGAAGAGAAACGTGACATGGATTGCTCCCGACGAGGCAACAGAACGCCATAGACTGATACTGGCGCGTCAACGATACTATATCACGTCGGGTAGGAAAATGTTGATAGGACGTTAGTACCAAACATCTGCGGCAAATCTAATACACTTCTAACACTGCACATATAGTGGATTAGCAAGAAACGGGTAAACTAACAGCAGTGACAGGCGCAGCGGGCGTTCCCGCAGTGCATGCTCCTTCAGTTCACAATTTTGCAGGGAAGAAGGTGAGACGACTATGCCAAAGATTGTCGGCATTGACCTGGGAACAACCAACTCGGTTGTCGCAGTGATGGAAGGCGGCGACCCGGTCGTTATTCCGAACGCGGAAGGCAACCGCACCACGCCGTCAGTTGTCGCATTTACGAAGAATGGTGAGCGCCTGGTTGGGCAAACGGCGAAGCGCCAGGCGACTATCAACCCAGACAATACGTTTTATTCGATCAAGCGCTTCATCGGGCGCAGTTTTGATGAGACTGGCATCGAGCGCGAGATGGTGCCCTTCAAGGTAGTGAGGGGTCCGCGCAACGACGTGCGCGTTTACTCGCCGGTGACCAGCAAAGAATATGCGCCGCAGGAGATTTCGGCGATGGTGTTGCAGAAACTCAAAACCGACGCCGAAGCGTACCTGGGCGAGCCGGTGACCAAAGCGGTGATTACCGTTCCGGCATACTTCAACGATAGCCAGCGTCAGGCGACCAAGGACGCTGGCAAGATTGCCGGGCTTGAGGTGCTGCGCATCATCAACGAGCCGACTGCGGCTGCGCTGGCGTATGGTCTCGATAAGAAAAAGGACGAGACTATTCTAGTGTTCGACCTGGGTGGCGGGACGTTCGACGTGTCGGTGCTCGAAGTCGGTGATGGCGTAGTTGAGGTGAAAGCCACCAACGGCGATACGCACCTCGGTGGCGACGACTATGACCAGCGGATCGTCAACTGGCTGATCGACGAGTTCCGCAAGGATCAGGGCATCGATCTGAGCAAGGACCGCCAGGCGTTGCAGCGCCTGAAAGAGGCGGCGGAGAAGGCGAAGATTGAACTCTCCAGCATGTCGGAGACCGAGATCAATCTGCCGTTCATCACCGCCGACGCCAGCGGTCCGAAGCATTTGCAAATGCGCCTCAGCCGCGCGAAGTTCGAGCAGTTGACCGCCGACTTGACCGAGCGCTTGAAGGGTCCGTTCTTCCAGGCGCTGAAGGACGCCGGTCTGAAACCGAGCGATCTTGATGAGGTCGTGCTGGTAGGCGGCTCGACGCGCATGCCGGTGGTCATCGATCTGGTGCGCAAACTGACGGGCAAAGAGCCGAACCGCAGCGTCAACCCGGACGAGGTTGTGGCGATTGGCGCGGCGATCCAGGCAGGCGTGCTCGGCGGCGATGTGAAAGACGTGGTGTTGCTCGACGTCACGCCGCTGTCGCTGGGTGTCGAGACGCTTGGCGGTGTGATGACCAAACTGATCGAGCGCAACACAACCATTCCGACCCGCAAGAGCGAAATTTTCTCGACGGCTGCCGACGGGCAGACGGCGGTGGACATCCACGTATTGCAGGGCGAGCGCGAACTGGCAGCCGACAATATGACGCTGGGTCGCTTCCGGCTTGAAGGCATCCCGCCAGCGCCGCGCGGTGTGCCACAGATCGAAGTGACGTTCGACATCGACGCTAACGGTATCCTGAACGTATCTGCCCGCGATAAGGCGACCGGCAAGGAGCAGCGGATCACGATCACCGCCAGCACCAACCTGTCGAAGGAAGAGATCGAGCGAATGATCCGCGATGCCGAACTGCACGCAGCCGAGGACAAGCGACGGCGCGAACTGATCGAGCTGAAGAACCAGTCGGACAGCCTGGCATACCAGAGTGAGAAGTCGCTGAGGGAACTCGGCGACAAGGTTGATCCGGCGCTCAAGAGCCGCGTCGAGGGTCTGATCAAAGACCTGCGCGAGGCGATCAGCCAAGAGAACGAGAGCCGTATGCGCTCGATCTCGTCGGAGTTGCAGCAGGCGATGTACCAGGTGTCGCAGAGCGCCTACACCAGCGCAGGCAGTAACGGCGCTGGTGCGAAGAAGGGCAAGGACGAAGGCGTCGTCGAAGGAGAGTACACCGTCGAGTAGAATAGAACACGGATTGGCACGGATTCGGAATAGAACACGGATCAGCACGGATCAAACGGATCGGCACGGATTTTTTTGATTGACATCCGTGGTTATCCGTCTCATCCGTGCTCATCCGTGGTTAATTCTTTAAGAGCCTTCCGTGGACATCCGTCCCATCCGTGTCAATCCGTGGTTAATTTAATTTCCGACGATGAACTTTCTCGACATCCTGATCAGCATCATCCTGGCGCTGGCAGGCATCGCTGGCTACTATTGGGGTCTCGTGCGGCAAATCCTGGCGCTTGCAGGTCTTGCGGCCGGTCTGGCGGTCGCCGGTCGGTACGGTTCAGATGCAGCCGATGCACTGATGTCGTTCACCGCCAATCGCGCTGCGGCTGAGGTGGGCGGCGCGCTCGTACTGCTGGTGCTGGTAAGCGGCAGCGCCAGTCTGCTCGCCTCGCTGCTCCAGCTGTACGTGGGCCTGATCGTTTTCGGTAAACCCGACCATGGGCTGGGTGCGGCGCTGGGAATCGTGCATGCCGCGCTGCTGATCACGGCGCTGGGGCAGGTCATCCGGGCGTATCCGCTGGAGCCGTGGGCAACGATGGTGCGCGATTCAACCCTGGCATCGCTGCTGATGCAGACTGCAGGGACAGTGACGGGATCGCTGTTGCGTCTTGCATCGTTGTAGGAAGCGGAGGCAGGGCGTTTGCCCCGCATCCCCCCAACCCCCTTCCTCTCAAGTGTAGAGTTTTTGGGAGAGGTGAGCGATGTTCTGCATTCTCGTGCGCTTTTGCTCCTCATCCCCTCTGCCCCCTTCTCCCACAAGGGGAGAAGGGGGAGTTTGGGCGTCCTGATGGCTAAAACGGAAGATGGCACGCCAGCGCTTGCCAAAAAATCTACCCCTGTGAGCAACCCCCTGCTCCCAAGAAGGGGAGCAGAGGGAGGGTAGGGCGCCGGATGCGCCTGTGCCCCGCATCCCCCCACCCCCTGCTCCCACAAGGGGAGAAGGGGGAGTCTGGGCTTTCTGAAGGCCAGAATGAGAACAAGAATGCAGGGGCTTCCCAAAAAAACCTATCCCTGTAAGCCCTCTCATCTCTCCGATCCCCTTCTCCCAAAAGGTAAGGTGCTCGATGCCATGTGAGCAACGACTCAACGCCATCACGTTGCAGGCATGCCACGATTCTGGTAGAATCAGACAAAGCAGATAAACGGTATACGTCGCACAACTCTAAGATGAAGGAGGGTGCTCTGATCCAGGAACAGGCTGTACAGGCGACAGAAATCGCGCGACGGGCAGTTACGCTCGCCGAGGACAAACAGGCCAGCAATATTGTCCTGCTCGATTTGCGGCGGTTGAACAGCGTTGCAGATTACTTCGTCATCTGCACTGGCGGGAGCGAACGTCAGCTCAAGGCGATTACTGAAGCCATTGATGAGGGACTCGCCCGCGAGTACGATATCCAGCCGCGCATTGAGGGAACAGCCGACACTGGCTGGGTGCTGCTCGACTACGGCGATGTGGTCGTTCATATTTTTTCCGTCGAACTGCGCGACCGTTATCGGCTTGAACGACTGTGGAGCAAAGCAACCCCAGTCGTCGTTATGCAATAGGAATGACGTATACTATGAATGCTAGCAAGCGCACGCACTACGTTATCTTTGGTCTCGGCGCAGCCGCTGGCAGCGCGGTCGGTCTCGTGCTCGGCTCGATCCTGACCTACTGGCTTGGTAAGGGGACAGTGCGCCTTGTTCAGCGCGTCTTCCGTCGCTTTACAGGCGGTGATCAGCCCAACTTCGAGATGCTGTTGCAGTAACGGTACGGTAAATTAACCACGGATTGACACAGATGATACGGATGCACACAGATTCTATTAATAAAAAATATCCGTGCTCACCCGTTGTATCCGTGTCAATCCGTGTTCTATTCCCAGACAGAAACTAACCATGGATTGACACGGATGATACAGATGTACACGGATTCAACTAATAAAAAATATCCGTGCTCATCTGTTGTATCCGCGTCAATCCGTGTTCCATTCCTAATCCGTGCCGATCCGTGTTCTATTCCCCACTACAGACTCTCTTTGACCAGTTGAGCAATATCGGTTGGCAGGCGTGCCACGCGCACGCCAACCGCTTCGAGAGCTGCGATTTTTTCCTGGGCGGTGCCTTCGCCGCCAGTAATGATCGCGCCTGCGTGCCCCATTCGTTTGCCCGGCGGCGCCGTTTGCCCGGCGATGAAACTGACGACCGGCTTTGTCACGTGCGCTGCGATGTACTTCGCGGCATCGATCTCCGCTGCGCCGCCGATTTCGCCGATCAGCACAATTGCAGCCGTCTCAGGGTCAGCCTGGAACATCTCCAGCACATCGACAAAGGAGGTGCCGATAATCGGATCGCCGCCGATCCCGACAATCGTCGTCTGCCCCAGACCGATCCGCGTCAACGCATCAACCGCCTCGTAGGTGAGTGTGCCGCTCCTCGACACTACTCCAACCGGACCGGGAGTGGCAATGTTGCCCGGAATGATCCCTACCTTCGCCTGACCAGGGGTCAGCAAGCCAGGGCAGTTCGGTCCGACCAGGCGCGCGCCGTGTTCACGAATGAAGGCGTAGGTCGCCACCATGTCGTTCGCCGGAATGCCTTCGGTGATGCAGACGATCAAGGGGATGCCGGCTGCCGCCGCCTCACGCATCGCATCCGGCGCAAAGGCTGCCGGAACGTAAATGACTGAAACATTTGCTCCCGTATGTTTCACGGCTTCCGCCACCGTGTTGAACACCGGCACCCTGCCGTCAATCGCAGTCTGCCCACCGCGACCCGGCGTGACGCCCGCAACCACGTTCGTGCCATAAGCAATCATCTGGCGCGTATGGAACTCACCCTCGCGCCCAGTGATCCCTTGCACGAGCAAACGGGTGTTTTTATCGACCAGAATGCTCACCTGCCGCCTCCTTACCCTCTACTGATCCCGCGCTGTGCGCGCGATGGTAGCACATTCTTGCCCGGATGACAAATCCTTACCGCTCCCCGAAGATCGCCCGCCCGATCCGCACGATGGTCGCCCCTTCTTCGATGGCCACCTCGAAATCGTCGGTCATACCCATCGACAGATCACGCCATGGTGCGATTGGAAATCGCTGCGCCAGCGCGTCACGCAGGCGGCGCGTCGCGCGGAATACGGGACGCGCCGCTTCCGGATCAGGCGCCCAGGGCGCAATCGTCATCAACCCGCGCACGTCCAGGTGCGGCAGCGCCAGTATCTGCTCGACATCGGCGCAAAAACGCTCATACACATCGGGTTGCGTTTCCCAACCATACAGATCGAAACCAGATTTCGTTGCCTCACCGGAGACATTCACCTGCAACAGCACTGGCAGACGCCAACCTGCTTCCCGACGCGCTTCGGCAGCATAGCGTTCGAGCAGGAGCGCCAGGCGCAGGCTATCGACCGAGTGGACCATATCGAACAAAACGGCAGCTTTTTTTGCCTTGTTCGTTTGCAGATGCCCGATTAGGTGCCAGGTCAAACGATGGCGTTCCGCCTCCAGCGCAGTCATTTTGGCTTCTGCCTCCTGCACCCGGTTTTCGCCAATATCGCGCAGTCCTGCATCCAGCGCCGCGCGGATCGCCTCCACCGGCTGCGCCTTCGTCACCCCCACCAGGCGGATGGTTTCCAGATCGCGCCCTGCGCGCTGCGCTGCGGCGGCGATTCGCTCGCGCACGATCATCAGTCGGTCAATCAACGTCTCCATGAATTACGACTTCACCGCAAAAACGCACCGCTGAGACGCCGAGGGCGCAGAGAACACCGAAAACAAACCCCGTATGGACGCACGGCACAGCATGCGGGTGCGTGACTCCTATGGCATCCCCCTCTGCGAACACTGCGCTTCAGCGGTGACATACCCTTTTTGCAGTGCACTCAATTATGGTATACTCTCGATAAGGGCACGATGTTCTGGACGCCATGATACATCAGGAACGCAGGTGAGCAGCGCCAACAACAGGATCATCGGTGTGCTCTTTGTCTGCACGGGGAATATCTGTCGTTCCCCGATGGCGGAGGGTATCTTCCGGCATTATGTCGAGCAGGCAGGGTTGAGTGGGCGGATCAAAACCGACTCAGCTGGCATAAGTGCATGGAATGTCGGCGACCCGCCGCATCCGGGGGTCACCGCGCTGCTTGCCGAACGCGGCATCCGCTGCAACCACCGCGCGCGCATGATCCAGATAGACGATTTCGCGCGTTTCGACTACATCGTTGCAGCCGAGCGCGCCCATCTCGACGCACTGCGCCGCATGGTCGGCAGTGCGCCGGTGCATCTCAGCCTGCTCCTCGATTATGCGCCTGATCTCGGTCTCCGCGATATTCCCGACCCGTACTACGACGGGCGCTTCCGCGACGTCCACGATATGATCGACCGCGCCTGCCG
>JAGHYV010000048.1 GCA_017743475.1 Roseiflexus sp.
GGCGGGGAGAGCGCTGGCTGCTGCACGCCTATTGTTTGCAGCGCCGCGCGGAACGGACGTTTCGGCTGGACCGGGTGCGAGGGTGTGCGCTGGCGCCGCCTGCGGCGCGCTGGGCGCCGGAACCGGCTCTAGCGACGGCAAACCCGGTCAGGTCAGGAGATGCACCGGTGGTGTGACAGACAATGGGTGACCGAAATAAATTTCGGTCTACATCTCTCCCAGGAACTCCACTTGTGTGAGAGCGGGGAGCAGGGGAAAGAGGGCGCTCGTGGAACAAACAACGAGGCGTTGTCGTTGGGATGAGTAGAGATGTCAGCCTTTTCCGATGCTCTGACGATGGAGTGCCCGATGCGTGCACTATTGTTGATGAGTGCTCTGGTCATTGTTCTCGCCGCATGCGGGACTCCTGCCACAACCATGGGACGGCACGCCTGCGCCGGTAGCCGGTGAAACTGTGGCGATGCCTTCTGCCACACTACTGCCCACGGGTGAACCGGCGAAGCCCCTAGTTGTTGAACCTTCTGCGACGCCTGCCACATTGCCCACAGATGAAGCAGGAACGCCACAAGCTGCGCCTCTGGCAACGTCAGTGATCGAACTTCCTTCCATCGCCAACCCAACGCCTGATGCATTGCCACAATCGGCGCCTGCCGCGCTACAGGCGACAATTGCAGTCACGCCAGTTCCACCGTTGCCAAACGTTACTACGCTGGCGTTGCAGGGTTCTGCACTGCAACCATCGCTGGTAACGATTGTCGAGCAGGTGGTGTTGCCCAACGAAACGATCTACTGGCGCGCCTGATCGATGACCTGGCGCTACGGAGCAGCAGCGATCTGGTAGCGATCAGTCTGGTCGGCGCTGAGGTGGTGATCTGGAACGACGGATCGCTTAGTTCCCGCAACCAGGAGTTGCCTGCCCACAGGTGCTGGTCGAGGGATACCGTGTGCTGCTGCACGTTGGCGACCGTGACTATGACTACCGTGTCGAAAGGCGCGGATCATTCGCACTCTGCGAACAGAGCACCCCGATGTATTCGCCATAGTGCATTGACATCAGTATGTGATGCGCGGTACAATCCATGCCAGATAGTATTTGCTGAAAGATATTGTATGGACCCGCTCCCGCCACGGCGTCCAAGTGTGCAGTTGATCCTGGCGGCGCTGGCGTTTCTCACTGGCGTAACCATTCTGGTTGTGCGCTTTGGGGGGATTCTTCCGGTCCCGGACGCAGTCTCCACATTGCCGATGACCGCTATGCCTGCTGGGCGCGCAACCGAACCCGCACCAGTCGCAGCGCCGACTGACCCCTCGCTTCCATCGCCAACTGTTCCGCCCATGACGCTAACGCCCTCTATGCCAGTAACCGTGTCTCCTGAAACGGTATTCCCTTCCGCAACGTTGCTGCCATCGCCTGCGATGGCGTCACCAACGGTTGCGCCCATAGCAACGCCGACGTCGTCGCCTGCCACCGTGCTACCGACAATCGTACCGGCGCCATCCCCATCACCGTCATTGACTCCGCTCCCTGCCACGCTGCCGCCGGAAACCGCTGCTCCGACGCCTGTCGTGTCGCCCATTCCAACATCGACTCCGCTCCCTGCCACGCTGCCGCCGGAAACCGCTGCTCCGACGTCTGTCGTGTCGCCCATTCCAACCGCAACGGCGACGGCGGATGCGATGCTGGTCGTTCCGACCATGACAGCAGGCTCACCGACCGCAGCGCTCACCGCCACGGCGTCTCCCACGCGATCAACAGCGACTGTGACGCTTACGCCTGGTTCAGGCACCCCAACCCCTTCGCTGACCCCGACGATACGCAGATTGATGCTCTTCGTCGAGGGAACACAACCGCGAGCGGAAATCTCCTACGAAATCGACGATACTGAAGTGCTCGTCGGGAAAGACATCATCCTACCCTGGCAAACGACAATCGAGGTCGCTTCTGACCGCATTGTGCGTCTGATGGCAGAAGGGGTGGCGGAGATTGGCGATCTCCGGTGTCAGATCACCGGCGACACCGTACTAAGGCCGATAATCGACTCCAAGTCGGATCTGTACCCGATAGTGAAATGCGAGCTGCGCGGTTCCTGACCGCGTGGTGTGCTAGAATGATGCGATAATATGGTACGGTGGCGTATCCGGGTTTCGGGTGTTCATCGTGCAGAGCATACGCGACATCATCCAGGCGATTGCACGGCAACGTGGGCGGGGTGAGAACACGCCGCTGATCATGCTGCGCGTGCTAGACGAAACGCCCGGCGAGCGCATCAGTCACCTGCCGGTTGACCCGCAACTGGCGCAGGCATGGCTGGCATACAGCGGTGAGCCGTTCCGTCCCCACCAGGCGCATGCGCTTGCAGCGCTCCGGCGTGGTGAACCGGCGGCGTTGCGTTCGTCCTCTCCCCATGTTACGGCGACGCTCCAGTTGCTGGCGCGCGCGGCAATAGCCGAGTCGTCGCGTGCTACCGTCATCGTGCTGGCGTTCGACGATGATCATGCACATACGCTCTTTGCATCGTTTGAATCTGCCAATCAGTCGTTGCCGTCCCACCTTCGTGCATCAGTTACAACGACAATCGCGCAGCGGATTGATCCATTTGCGCGTATCGTCATTGTGACCCCGGAGGCGCTGCACGGTCGGGTATTACGGTATCACGCGCGTGCCTGGGGCATGCTCTGGAGTGGGTTGAGTTTGATCCTGATCCCCGATGTGCATCGGTACACAGGGGTTGCCGGAGCCCATCTGGCCGATCTGCTGATGCGCGCTCATCGGGTTGCTATGGCGCATGGCGCTGCCCCCGGCTTTCTGGCATCGTTGATCAATGTGCTTGATCCTGCGCCTGCGCTGACCGCGCTGCTTGGCAAATCCTGGCGCGTGATCGATGCTGATGACGGTCCGCGCACCGCGACGGTGGTCGCGGTCTGGCAGGGAGGTAGCGCCTGGCTGCGCGAAACGACGGAACTGGCGACTATGCTGTGGCGGCAGTCGTATCGGGTCCACGTACTGTGCGATGCACTAGGGCGGGCGGCGCTGGCACCTGCCATCGGCGACACTGGCGAAGTAACGGTCGGACCGGAGATCGAACCGGCGCAGGTGCTGGTCTGCGCCGGTTTTCCGGGTTCGATCAGCGTATTCAGGAGATTGCTGGCAGCGGGACATCAGGCAGTGATCGCCGTGATCGGTGAACGTCCGCAGGAACAGGCGCTGGTGCGTCAGGTGTCGATGATGCTGGAAGGTCCGCCGACGATGTGGCCCGTGCCATCTGCAAATGCGTATGTGCTGGCGCAACATGTGGTGTGTGCCGCCAGTGAACTCCCACTCTCGGCTGCGGATGTTGATGCCTGGGGATGCATCGAGATTGTTCGACGAATGGTGGCCAGCGGACAGCTGGTTGAACTGCCTGACAATGAACCACTTTGGATCCCGTCTGGTGACGCCGATCCCTATACAGAATTCAGTATCCTGGCAGCCAGCGGTGGTGCCATTACGGCACGTTCTGAGCAACTGCGCATTCGCGAACGGCTGGATCCAACCCTGTTCGAGCGATGGGCATATGCGGGTGCGGCGCTGCCGCCCGGTGTCGGCGGGTTACGTGTTGTGCTGCGAGACGAAGAAGAGGGGAGCATTTCACTCCGCCTGGAAACCAGCGGAAGGCGCACCTATCCATTGCGTCGTGCGGATGTGACCGTTCGCGACGTCTACAATGAGCGCGGATTGTTGCGCGATCAGCGTATGGCATGGGGAAGAGTGGTTGTGCAGGAAACCATTTACGGATGGCGTGAGGCGACCCCTGGCGCACCGCCTGCTGACATTGCCCTTAACACGCCCCTTGAAAGCCGTTGGATTGCGCCGGCGTGCTGGTTTGAATTGCCAGTTGCACTTCAGGTGCAAGGACAGTTTATCGGCTGGTGTCTAACAGCGGCAGTGACATTGCGCGCCCTGGCGTCCTTCACCGATCTTGTGCCGCTGTACGATCATGAACGGCGGCGGTTGTTCTTTGTCGATGCACAACCCGGCGGAAACGGTCTAGCGCAGTGGCTCTATCAGCACGCTGAGGATGTGTTGCCTGTCGCCTACGATGTTGCGCTAGCATGCCGCTCTGATCCCCTGCTCGAACCGTTGAGCCGGGTCGATCAGGACTGGTTGCTCGCTCTGCTTGGTCGGGCGCCAGTTGAACCGCTGCGTCGGAGCGAATCAGCGACTCGCTCCCTAGCTGTTGCGTTGCCTGATCAACGTCGGCAGTCGAACGCGGCATCCAGGTCGCCAGCGGTTGATCCGCAATCCCGGCGAGAGCAACGCGAGTCGCGCATTCCCGATGCTCAGCAGCCAGTTGATACGTCGCAATCGTCTGCCGGGAAGCATGCGTCGGCACAGCAACCGCCGGATCGCCAGAGCACGCCGGAGACGCCAGCAACGCTAGCGCAGGCGCAGGCGACGCCCTCCGGAGAAGCATCGGCTGATGTGGCAGCGTTGATCGAACGGCTCCGCCGTCAACGGGAGCAGCGCGAACGGTCGAAAAACTGCGAGATGCACGCGCAACCGGTGCCTGAGACCGATAGTGAGCCGCGCTTTACGACCGGCGAGCGTATTTTCTGCTTGCCCTACGGCGATGGTGAAGTGTTGGAAAGTCGTATCGAGGCGGGGCGAGAGGTGCTGGTCGTACGCTTCCCGGAGTATGGCGAACTGACCATTGATCCAGCGCTCAGCCTGGTGCGCAAACTCAATGCATCGTAGGGTCTGGAGATTCCCACAAACTTATAACCACATCGTAACACTCTTCCAAGCGTTAACTCTTGCTCTCACAGGGTTGACATGTTACAATTTTGAGCGATCCAGTCACATCTCGCGTGCCCTGCACTGTGCCGGATAGCCGAATGATTAGCTTTTCCCGCTTGCAGGTCAGCGCTAACCAGCGATGTCGTGCGCCTCGGAGGAAGCAGGCGCCTATGAGGAGTGACTACCGCGATGCCGCATGAACGCATCGACTATCCGGAAATGCTCCGTTCACTTGGGCAATTCATCCAGCAACAGCATCTTAACGAGGTCGCTATCCTTGAGTTTGATCGGGGATGGATTATTTCCGGCGTTACCTATCAGAATACAGCGCAGGGGTTCATTCGGGTGGCAGCGGATTTTGTGCTTTCTCACGAAGAACTGCGCCACATTATTCAGCAGATGCGGGATCAGCGCAAACCGGAGCCGCCGCGCAAAGGGAGGTGGCTGGGATGAAATTGTTTCGTGGTCTGGCGAAAACCGATTACCAGGATGTTCTGCGCGCTATCGGGCTGTTTATTGACGAGCATGGGTACACCGATGTGCGCATTATCGAGATCGAGGACGGGGTAGTATTGCAGGGTCGCGTGCGTGAGCAGCGCGGCATTGGCACTTCCAGCTACGAAACATTTCTCATAACCGATGATGATCTGAAAGAAATGGTGCGCACCGCCGCCGAACGGCGCGGTCAAAGGCCGCCAGCATTCACTCAGTGAGAGGAACGAACTTGCCTGGACATGCTATCCGAACGTCACGGCGCCTTGGCGCTGCATTACTGCTAGCAGCGGTCGCTGGTGCGGGTGCGCGATACCTGATGATCCGCGCTGCCAGCAGCATTCCGCGTCCACGAATGATCGACTGGTTGCAGGCGCGCAATGTCGGCGTCGCGGTTTCACAATCATACCTTGCGCCGATGATCGATCGCGCTGCGCGTCAGGAGCAGTATCGTCAGTTAGTGCAGCGCAGCGAGCCGTTGATTGCCGCGTATATGGGGGTACGCCTGCCGCATCCGGTCGAACGCATCTACGTTTTTGACCGGGCGGAATGGATCGAAGCCAACCTCTCCGCCTTTCAGTCGCTTTTTGCGCCGCTTGAAGAGTTGTACGATGAAATCAGCGCGCGCCAGGGGGTGTTCGGGTTGCTCATAGGGCAACTCAACAGTCAACTTTTGGGGATGCAGATGGGCGCGTTGATCGGGTTCCTGGCGCGGCGTGTGCTCGGTCAGTACGATCTCGGTCTGATCTCGCCCGATCCGGATCTGCGCGGCGCGCTCTACTTCGTCGAGCCGAACATCACGCGCATCTGCGCCCAACTCGGTCTCAATGGCGATGACTTCCGCATGTGGATCGCGCTCCATGAAACAACGCATGTCTTTGAATTCGAAGCATTCCCCTGGGTGCGCGACTATTTTCAGGACCTGCTTCGTCAGTTTATCAGTCGAGTGAACGACCAGGCGGCAATGCTTAGCGTCGGTATCGTACGATTGATCGAACGGTTGTTGCAGGGTCAACCAATCGACCGGCACTGGATCGAGTTGATGCTGACGCCTGAGCAACAGGACATCTTTACCCGTATGCAGGCGTTGATGTCAGTGGTGGAAGGGTATTCCAACCACATCATGAACGTCATCGGTGAGCAGTTGCTCCCCAGTTACTGGCAGATCGAAGCGCGAGTGCGCCAGCGCCAGTTGCGTCGCCCGCTGATCGAGGAAGCGTTCAATCGTTTGACCGGTATGGATCTGAAACTGGCACAGTATCAGCAAGGAGAGGCATTCATCCAGGCAGTTGTGGCAGCGCGCGGCGCTCGCTTCGCCAATCGTATCTGGGAAGGTCCGGAAAATCTGCCGACGATAGAGGAGATCCGTGCACCGCAGCGCTGGATCGCGCGCATGGGCGGATGACGTGGTCGACCGGCACTATGTGGTCGTCACCCGGCGGCTTTGATCACTACACTGTGCCCTTCGGCAGGCGGCAGGGTGCGTTGCGTACATGCGAAATGCAGCAACGCAACAGTGTCGGGCAATTCAGATAGCCTGAACAGGCGTTCAGATACAACCTCGCTGCCAGATGACGGAATACACTGCCGTGCGCAATGATAGTTGCCGCAAGCTCGATCTGTCATCTGTATCAGAGATGTTCATCCACACGCGATCCTTTTCGCCATGAGGCAGGAACGCTTGTCCCGGTTCACCAAACCTGCCTGCATCGCACAGGTCTGACCAATTTACTTTCTTCATCTACTTTTGTGCTTCATCCGGGATGGCCCTGATGAGTCCTGAGAATTATAGCAGTTCTCAGACGCATTGACCCCTGTCTGGGCCTCTCGTGTTGCGCCAGACGCCCGCTTCTAGCAAAGTGTAGACCGAAATTCGGTCATCGCGCGTGGATGCGCCATTCCCAGGAGTGTTCAACCTTGTCCGATGGGTTCAACCTTTGTGAGAACTGCTATAAATGCTCAATCTTTACTATTTCGGTTATCGTGAAACGCGCCATTCCCAGGAGTGTTCAACCTTGCCAGTCTAGAGTGGCCCCAAATCCACAGCGGGATCTCTGGAGCATGACCGCCTTTCGTCAGCGTGCCGAAGAAAGCGATTCTTCACCGCACTCTGAAGTCGCTGGTGCAGTGAAACGTTTGCCTGGTCAGGCGACAAGAGAGAGCGATGCCAGCCCTGGTAGGCTGGCATTCACCATTCCGTGCAGAGTGTGAGAGCGTGCCTGACTATGCGAACGAAGCAACCTTCCTGTCTGGCAGAAGATTGCTTCGTCGCAATGACCAGGCAACCCGATCTGGGGTGGGCGCTTAGTGCGCACCAGCTGCTTGCTTCCCGCCAGCGATGCTGGTCATCAATTCATCGTCGAGTTCTGGGCTGCGCAGGTGGTCGACCAGGTCCTGGATTTCCTGCGACGGCGCTGCCGTCAGTTTACTCACAATGTAGCAGAGCAGGAAGTTAACCGGCATACCGAAGATGCCAGCTGCCAGGTGCGTGATGCCCAGCACGTTGAACGACGGATCAACATAGTTGCTGTACATGTAGAAGAGCGTTACCGACAGACCACCGATCATGCCAGCGATCGCTCCGGGACCGTTGCAGCGTTTCCAGAAGATGCCAAGCAGGATAACCGGGAAGAACGACGATGCCGCCATCGAGAACGCCCACGCCACCATCTGTGCAATCAGCGCCAGGCGTGGCAGCGCAAGCAGTGCCGCAATCACAGCTGCCACCACGAGCATCGTCTTGCCGAGCCAGATACGGGTGTTCATGCTGGCTTTCGGATTGATGATGCGGTAGTAGAAATCGTGCGCAATGGCGGACGAGATGACCACCAGCAGACCATCGGCAGTAGAGAGCGCTGCCGCCATACCACCGGCAGCGATCAGCGCGGCGACCGTGTACGGCAGGCCAGCGATTTCCGGCGTCGCCAGCACGATCGTATCCGGGTCGATGTTCAGTTCGCTGAACTGCAGGATGCCGTCAACGCTCGTCTTGGTGATCACCGTACCTGACAGTTCGCCGAAGGTGCCGACCTTCTTGCCATCGACTTCAGTTTCGCTGAAGGTCGCGCCAGCCAGGTCGATCTTGCCATTGCCGTTGGCATCGTTGATCACCAGCGCGCCGCTCTTCACCTGCGGTGCAGCCCAGGCTGGCAGTTTATCAATGTCGCGCCCATCAAGGGTAGTGTAGTCACGCTGCGTGATCAGACCCAGGCGGCTCCAGTTCTGCGTCCACTCCGGCAATGAACTGATCTCCTTGCCGACCACGTTTTGCAGGATTTCCCAGCGCGCGAATGCAGCATATGCAGGCGCTGTGAAGTAGAGCAGGAAGATGAAGAACAGCGCCCAACCGACGCTCAGGCGGCTTTCGCGCACACTCGGCACGGTGTAGAAGCGGATGAGGATGTGCGGCAGACCGGCAGTGCCGACCATCAGACAGAAGGTGAGCGCCAGGAAGTTCCACGGCGTCCCGCGCCAGTCGGTCTGGATTTCCTCAGCCGGTTTGCTGATGTCGGGGATCGACTGCGCCTTCGGCGGCGTAATGTTGACGCCGAAGTAGGTATTGATCTGATTGATCGCCGTCACAGCGGCTGCGTTGCTCAGCCCTTCGTTATATGCGGGCACATATCCGCCCTGAATAACGCGCCCGCTGCCATCGCGCGCCTTTGATTCCGTGGCGATCTTGAGCTCAGTCTCCAGGCGGGTGATATTCTGCAACGCCTGACCATAGCTCAACTGCGGGATCGGGAAGCCGGTCAGTTTGAGCGAAAGGAAGGTCACCGGGATCATATAGGCGATGATCAGAATGATATACTGCGCCACCTGCGTCCAGGTCACCGCCTTCATACCGCCCAGGAATGAACAGACCAGCACGCCCGACAGACCAATGACGACGCCCCATTCATACGGCACGCCGATAAAGCGCGACATAATAATGCCAACACCGACCACCTGCGCCGTTACATACGTCAGGCTGACGATGATAGCGCAGATTGCCGCCACCAGGCGGGGCCAGCGCCCGCCATAGCGCGTACCGACGAAGTCGGGAATGGTGTACTGACCGAACTTGCGAATGTAGGGTGCGAACAGGAGCGCCAGCAGCACATAGCCGCCCGTCCATCCCATGATGTACGCCAGCCCGTCATATCCCAGGGCATAGAGCGTACCGGCCATCGAGATGAACGACGCCGCGCTCATCCAGTCGGCGCCGGTCGCCATGCCGTTGAAGACTGCTGGCACATTCCGTCCAGCGACATAGTACTCGTCGAGGATCTTGGTACGGCTCATGATGCCGATGAAGGCGTACAACCCCATCGTCAACATCAGGAACGTCCACCCGATCCAGGCTTTAGGCATGCCTGCGCCGAGTTCCAGCGCACCCATGATCAGGGAGAAAATGATCAGGCCAACGGTGAACATGCCATAGTACTGCGCCAGACGGTTGTTGCGCAGTTTGATTGCTTCATTGACTGCCATAGTAGTCGCTCCCTCCGCTGTTACTTATCCCGATCTTTCAGGTGATACTTCGCGTCCAGTTTGTTCATAGCGTAGGCATAGTAGAAAATGAGAACAACGAACACGATCAACGAAATCTGGCTGCCGAAGTAGTAGCCGAGCGGAAAGCCAGCGATCGTGATCTGGTTCAACTGATTGACAAACAGCGGCGGAATGTAGGCGACCGAGAACCAGATGGTTAGCAGGATTGCAATCAACCGGTTGTTCTCTTTCCAGTAGGCGTTGATCCGTTCCTGACGACTCATGTTGGCAATGTCTGACATAGCGCCTCCTTGATCTCATGTTTTCAGGCATCGTTGCTCAAGAGATCGATGGGTTATCGCCTTCGTGTTCAACCAGAGACAAATCTGGGAGTTCCACCTCCTTTCGTGGTGAGGAAGCACGCTGTTGAACAGCCGGGCAGCGCTACCAGGCAGCCTGACATAGGTAGCACAAGTTATCCGCAGTCGGGGCGGCGCCCGGCGGTCAACAGACAACTGCGGCAAACAAACATTGTTTGCGCAGAGAGAGCTTCCTCAACTTTGGTTAAGTGGCGGTGATAGGAATGGTGCAACTATAGTACGCAGTCTTTTTCAGCGTATGATAAATCTTCTGTAAAGTTTCTGTAAAATATGTTTGATAGTCGTTATCTACAACCCGCACACCTCAGCGTACACGGCGCGTGCTCGTGCGTACACGTGATCCCACGTCAGGCTACGCAGCGTCTTTTCGCGTCCGGCAGCGCCCAACCGCCGGGCGAGCGCGCGGTTGTCGAGAAGCAACCGAATCGCCTGTGCCAGCCCGGCGACATCGCCAAAACGCACCAGCAGACCGTCACATCCGTCGGCAATGACGTCGGGAATGCCACCGGCGCGCGCTCCGATCACCGGTACGCCGTAACACCACGCTTCGAGAAAGACGATGCCGAATGAGTCGGTGCGGGATGGCAAAGCAAGCACATCCGCTGCCGCCAGCGCGTCGCGCTTGACCGATTCAGGTGCATAGGGCAGAAATCGAATGCGTGCCCGATCTGATAGAGGAAGGCGCGCATAGAATGCTTCGAAATGCGCCAGCGGCGCGCCAATGAGCACCAGCGTTCCCAGATGCCCTGCGTGCCACAAATGCTGCATTGCTTTGATCAGGTGGATGGCGCCTTTATCGTATGCCAGTGTGCCGATAAAGAGCACAAGCGGTCCGTCAATGCGCTGTTCGGCTCGAAAACGGTCACCGTCGCCTCCCTGAAGGTCTTCTGGCGACACGCCGACCCCCACTACCCGGAGTCGTTCATGTGGCACACCGCGCGTCGCCAGAAAATCGCGTTCAAGTCCAGTCATCGTGATGACCCGTTCGCTTTTGCAAAGCAGGTCGATCTGATGACGCATGCTGTAGTACCGCACAATAGCACGACTCCCTGGCTCTCCCAGGTGGATGAACGGCGTGCAGAGAAAAGGGATGCGCTGACGCTGCGCACAGGCAAATACCGGTAGAAGGGCGAAATCGAGTGTAATGTTCGTTGCATGCACCAGGTCGAAGGGTCCATACTGCTCGAAGAACGTCTCAACGCCGGGCCAGCGCGGCGTCCAGGTTGCCAGGCGTCGCAGCAGCGGCGTTGTGTTAGGCAGGCGCGAGATTTCTGTCATCAATCGGCGTAACATCGGGTAGAGCAGGGGTGGTCCTGGTCGGCGAACGATGGGCAAACGCACGATCTGTACGCCGTTGAACCATTCGGTTGCGGTTTCAACCCGCCGGCGTCCCGGCATCCAGATATGTTCGAGATCGCAGGCGTCGGTGGCAAGAACGGTCACCTGATGCCCTTCGGCTGCCAGGCGCTCGCCAATCGCGCGAAAATAGCGCCCTGCGCCGCTGGCAACCGGGTGGTAGAGCTGAACAACATGGAGGAAATGCACTTACTTTCCCCAACTCAACCCGGAGTCGGCGTCAGCTCGCAGCCCAATGCTCACCTGTCGCGGTGAAGACGCCTGAATGCTGTCACCGAGGGTACGGATGTCTGCCACCCACAGATCGAACCCGGTTTCGCCCGGAGCGACTGCCAGGAATGCAATCCGCCCCCCGTCCGGTGAGAAAGCGGGTGCGCGAGCAGTTCCCAGGCCTGTCAGACGCACGATGGTTCCGCCTGCTACTGGAACGGCAAAGATATCGGTACGGTCGCCATCGCGTCCGGCGAACACCAGCCAGCGACCATCAGGTGAAAACGCTGGATCGTAACTACCGCGTGGAACATCGGGTTGGGGCGCTACTGTGCCGGTGGTGCGGTCGTAGCGCATAATCTGCGATAAACCGCCAGCATACGCCGGTTCGAGCGTAAACACGATCGCCAAGCCGTTGAGGGTATGCGTCACCCGTCCGACATGACCGGCATCATCAGCGTAGATCAGGCGGCGTGCACCGCCTGGTTGCGCCGGTATGGTAAACAATGCAAGGTGATATTCTGCTGCTGGCGAACCGGAAGGCGGTGCATACTGCGATGCATATGCAATAGTTTGACCGTCGGGCGCGAATGAGGGATAGAATGCCCATACACTCTCGAAGATACGCTCGAAACTGCCATGGGGGTGCCGCGAACCATTGTTGGTCAGGCGCAGCGGTTTGCCGCCGTCCAACGGTGCGATCATCAGATCGCTCGAACTCTGATCGCGTTGAATATATGCGATAGCGCTCCCATCTGGTGCCCAGACTGGCTGAACTGCCTGGTTGCCCACGATCAACGGGCGCCCGGTCTGATCCTGCCACATCCAGATCGTACCGTCGCGGACAAAGAGCAACCGTCCAGGAAGTCGCACACTAGCGGCGACCAACGTCGGTTGGGGAGCGCCGGGTTCCGGTAGCGGGATGGTGGCGGGCAGGAGCACCGGTGCGGGCGTAGTGTTGGGCGCCGACGATGCGCATGCAGTCAAGAGAATGATCACCAGACAGATCACTGGGAAGCGCATAGTCATACCTGATGCGGTGGGACCGGCGCGCCGCGCTGCCGTGGATCGTCTGAGAATGCCATACGGCGGGCAAACCAGCCAATCACACGCTGCCACGTTCGGCGTCGGCGGGGCGGCGCGGCGCGCAGCAGATCATCGGCTGGCGGCGTTTGCGGCAGGAGCGCATACAACGCGCCGGGTGCGACACTGAAGGTCATTGGGGTTGATCCGGACTGATCGCCATCGACCTGGACCGGCAGCGTGCCGCGGGTGTCGATGTGAACGACGCGCGCACGGTGGTACTCAATCCGCGGGTCCAGGTTGTACCGCTGACGCAGGATGGAGAAGAGGCGCAGCGGCGCTTCCGCCAGGCTGTCGCCTTTGATGATGCACACATCGAGCAGTCCATCGTCGATGCAGGCGCGCGCTGTGATCTTGAAGACACCGCCGTACAACTGACTGTTACCAATCACGATCAGCAGCACACGTCCGCGAATGATGCGCCCATCGAGCGCGATGCGCGCGCGTCGCCCCCGATAGCGCAACGCCAGGTCGAAGGCGCGCACCACATATGCCAGCGCTCCCAGGCGCCGCTTTTCGTCGCTGCGCACTTCGTTGACAACCGCAGCATCGAAGCCAATGCCTGCCATTAGCAAAAAGTACCGGTTGCCAGCGCACCCAAGATCGATGCGGCAACGACGGGCATGCAGCAGCGCTGCTGCTGCGGCGCGTGGTTCGAGCGGGAAGCCGAGTTCGCGCACCCAGACATTGACCGTACCAATCGGCAATGCCGCCAGCGCGGTGCGCGTTCCTGCCAGACCGTTGATGACCTCGTTGATCGTACCATCACCGCCAGCTGCTGCCACAATGTCGTACCCATGATCCGCTGCTTCGCGTGCCAGTCGGACGCCATCTCCGGGTCGGTGCGTCGTTTCTACGTCGACCGTCCATCCATACGCTAGCCAGACGTTGCGTGCCTCTTCCACATTCTGACGCAGCGAGGAGGCCTGTCCTGCATACGGGTTCAGGACAATCAGCGCCCGCGCATCACGCGGCAGTCCATTGCTTCCATTGGGCGAGCCTGACATCGCCTGATGCAGGGCAGTAAAACGATCCAGATTACTCATCCTCATTATCCTCAGTATCGGAAGTATCGGAGGATGGCGGTCCACTACGGATCGTGCCAGGCGCTTCGATCCAGCCGCGGCGTAGCGCGTAGATCACTGCCTGCGTCCGGTCGTTCAGCGAGAGTTTGCGCAGGATCGACGAAATATGGTTTTTGACCGTTTGAGTGCTGATATGGAGCGCTTCGGCGATCTCGCGATTGCTGCCGCCAGCTGCGATGCGTTCGAGTACCTCGATCTCCCGGTCGCTAAGCGGCGTAAAGAGCGGAAACTCAACCTCCGGCATATTTGTCAGGTCTTGCGGGAGATTACGGAACTGCGACAGCACCCGTCTGGCGACTTTCGGATCGTCAAGTACCACATCATTGATGACATACTCGCCGCGTGCCACACGTCGCAGCACCTGGGCGAGTTCAGCGGGGTTGACATCCTTCGAGCGGTACGCCGACGCGCCTGCACGGAGAGCATTGAACGCCTGCTCATCGCTTTCGTACACGCTCAGGACCACGATGCCCACACCGGGGTAATTGAGCCGCAACTGGCGGGTCAGTTCGAGACCGCTCATCCCCGGCAGATTCAGGTCGACGACCACCGTATTTGGCTCCTGATTGGGTGGGGCGGCATTCATCCATGCCAGCGCCTCCTCGCCGGAAGATGCCTCTCCGACAACCAGAATGTCCTGATAGGTAGAGAGCGCCGCGCGCACTCCCTGACGGAAGAGCGGGTGGTCGTCGACAATCAGCAATTTTACGGGAGCGTTGACGGACACGACAGAATCTCCTTTCCCTGATCGCGCAACCAGCGCCGGAATCCTTCAACCGGATCACGCAAACCGCGAACGCCAGCGGCGCAGAGGAGGCGGTGGGTTTCGACTAGCGGCAGACCGACGACACAGGTATAACTGCCGGTCACTGCGCGCACCAGTTGACCGCCTAAACCCTGGATGCCATAGGCACCAGCTTTATCGAGCGGTTCGCCTGTTGCGACGTAGGCATCGATGTCGGCATCGCTCAGCGGAGCAATGCTCACCTGGCTGGCGACCAGATCGAGCAACGGTGGTGCGTCTGTGCGCCGGGCATCAATGACTGCCAGGCCGGTATAGACAGTATGCGTTTTTCCCGCAAGGCAGCGCAGCATGCGACGTGCGTCATCAGGATCGACTGGTTTATTGAGCACCGCGCCTTCAAGCACCACAATCGTATCAGCGCCGATGATAACACTATCGGGCGCTGATGCGCAAGCAGCATAGGCTTTACGCCAGGCACGCAGTGTCGGATGGTCGAACAACGGCAACGCCAGTGGTGGCAGCGCAGCGACAATCTCCGCTGGCGGATCGTGTTCGTGATCCTCGGCATCCGTGGCGATGATTGTAAACGGCACGCCCAGGTATGCAAGCAACTCGCGTCGGCGTGGCGAGGCGGATGCCAGGACCAGGGGTGGAGATAATAGAGTGGTATCAGGTATTGTCATGGGCGAGTTGCACTAGCAGTCTGTTTGTAACGGAACGTCTTCAATTCGGCGAGTCGCGCCTGACTCATCGCGTCGAGGGCGCGTTGCCATTCTTCGCGGTGGGGGCGCAGAGTTTCAACCAGCGCCTCGCTGATCGCCAGGTTACGGTACCATTTCCGGTTCGCCGGGATAATATACCACGGCGCATACTTCGTGCTACAGCGGGTCAGCGCCTCTTCATACGCTGCCATATACTCGTCTCAGCGTTCCCGCTCACGCCAGTCTCCAGCCGAGAGTTTCCAGGCTTTTGTCAGGTCCCGCTCCTGCGCCAGCAACCGCTTTTCCTGCTCATCTTTGCTGATGTGCAAAAAACATTTGACAATAATCGTGCCAGTGTCAGTCAGCAGGCGTTCGAAACGCATTAAGTCTGATCGTAGCGCGCACGCCAGATGTGTTCGGGAACGAGCGAATGGACACGCACGACCAGAACATCTTCGTAGTGCGAACGATTGAAGACGCCGACCATCCCTTTGCGCGGCACAACTTTATGCACGCGCCACAGGAAGTCGTGGGCGAGTTCTTCTTCAGTAGGAACCTTGAATGACTCGACCCGACATCCCTGGGAGTTGAGGTTGTGCAGACGTTCCGAATAGCGCCATCCTTTCCAGCCGTATCCATTCCCTGCAGAATGAGGAGCAATGCGTGGATGCCAGCAGCGTACAGTTCTTCCTGCATGGCGTCCAGAGTGGCATTGAAGCTGGCGAATTGCTCCCGCCCCTCGTCCTTCGTCAGCCCGCCGCTGGCGTCGGGATCGATGTCGCGCAGGCGCACCTGTATGCCTGGAGTGACTGTATAGGCATACTGCATAAAACACTCCCGTTGCGTGCCACTCACACCGTTGCTGTAATTGTCGTCAGCGGCACGTCAGTCGTTAGTGGCAGATCGACGCGACCGCGACGTCGGCTTGACTCATAAGTGGCGAAGATCAACTCTGTTGCCCGCAGTGCGCGACGCGCCGACACTTCTAGTTCACGCCCGCTCTTCAGCGCGTCGATCAGATCCAGGATTGCGCGTGTATGGCAGGCTTTGTCGCGCAATCCTTCACCCACATCGATATTCTGCCATTCTGACGCGCCGCGATGCCAGAGGTGCAATGGCGCCTCGTCGCTCTGCCCAATCTCGATCAGTCCCTCATCGCCGTAGATGAGATGATAAGCGGAGGGAAGGCGCTGTCGCCTGTCAGCAGCATGTCGGTGACGCCGTTGCGAAAGCGGAATTGACTGATCCCCTGACTCTCGACCGCCACGCCGAAGATAGTGTGCAGTTTGCAGGTACCGATCTGACCGATAACCCATTCAGCCGGAGTTTTGTCATTGAAGAACAGCGCGTCGAACCAGTGCGTCCTCCAGTCGAAAAGGTTGTCGCACGTCGCTTCCATGCGCCGCAATGCGCCAATCGTGCTAGCGCGCAGCAGATTGCGCCGAAACGGGGCGCCAAAACGTCGCCGGTGGTTGAAGGTCGACCGTGTGACGCTGGCTTCACATACTGTGACCATCCGCTTTGCCTCCTCAAAGGATAGCGCCATTGGTTTTTCGCAGTGAACGGCGCGCATGTCAGCTTCTGCGCAGGCAATGACCATTTCAGCATGAAAGTGGGGCCAGGTGCAGATGCTGACAATATCGAGGCGCGCCCTTGCCAGCATGTCACGGTAGTTCTGGTACGCAGCATCGCCGCTGTGCTGTTCCTGAAACGCCCGTGCATGATTGAGATTCAGGTCTGCCAGTGCTACCAGATGCGCATCAGGAGCGGTACAATACGCACGCGCGTGCATATGCGTCATGCCGAAACTGGTTGCGCCAGTGGAACGCCAAGGGTTTACCGGAGCTGATGATGCCAATCTGAACACTATGGTGTGGTGATCCCTTTTCTCAAGAATTGCGAGGACGGCGACGGCGACGCGGACGCTGCGATATGGATGATTGCGATGCAGATTCTGGCGTGGATGGCGTGATCTCGTCAGTGCGCACCCCGGAGTCGTGATGATGCCCGGCGGATTTCTTTGGTGACGGCGGGGTCGCCGAATGTTTCAATGGTTGGTGAACGATGGGTAGATCGTCGGACAGCATATCAAGGTCTTCCTCGTCAAGCAGTTCGAGCGGTGGATCATCGACGCCTTCTTCAAGCCAGGCCAGCGCCTCGAGCACCTCTGGATTATCGATCGAGTCGCGCAACAGTCGCTTCTCGCCTCGCTGTTCCTGATCAGTGCGACGTTCTGGACGTTCTGATTGGCTCAGTCTGGCAGCTGGCGTGATCCCTTCGGCGTTGCGACTGCGCGCAATCTCGCCAACCTGACGGGTAGCCTCCTGTATCTGCGTGGGTGAGAACTCTTCTTGCATCCCGGTGCTGGCGAGTGCGACAATCACCGTTTCACGCAGCACATTAACCCCCACCACCTCACCTGGTCCGTCTGGCGTCTGCACCCATGTGCCTTTGCGCGGCATCCGGCTCTTGACACTCACGTACTGTTCATGTTCGTAGGAAAGGCAGCAGAGCAACCGCCCACAAACTCCGCTAATCTTCGTCGGGTTGAGCGGGAGGTCCTGGTCTTTCGCCATTTTGATCGACACGCGTGCGTAGTCGGGAAGGAATGTGGCGCAGCAGAGCAGACGACCGCACGGACCAATGCCGCCGAGGAGTTTCGCCTCGTCGCGCGGACCGATCTGGCGGAGTTCGATGCGGGTGCGGAATATACGCGCCAGATCGCGTACCAGGGCGCGGAAATCGACGCGTTTTTCGGCAGTGAAGTAGAATGTCAGGCGCGAGCCATCGAACGAGTACTCGGCTTTCACCAGGCGCATTGGCAGTCCGTGTTCCTGGATTTTTTCGGCGCAGCGAGCGATCAATTCGTCCTGACGACTGTTCAACTGGCGCAGACGCTCGAAATCGATCGGTTCTGCGCGGCGGAGAACCGGTTTCAGTTCACCAACGATCTCTTCTGGATCGACCAGTCGCGGTGGATAGGCGACTTTTGCGAGTTCCGGGCCGCGCACTGTTTCGACAATCACGTGGTCGCCCTGGGATAATCCCTCAATACCATTCGGATCGAAATAATAGGTCTTTCCTGAGTCTTTGAAGCGAATACCAACCACAACGGGCATAGCAACCTCGTGTTCTTCCTGATAAACTCGTAGGCAATAGCGCTCCGAAGATGCCGGTTTTGCCCTCGTTTCTGCACAATTATACGCCACCAGCAGCGATCCGGGTCAGCGCGCCTCACTGCGCGTTTGTCGAACCGATTGTGCGGGATCGGTGTGCCGGTGCACGACCGATTACTTTATACGTATGGACGAGTTGTGCTTTGCCCTTCAACTGGTAATCGCCCATCTCATGGACAATGAACGCATCGCCGATGGCGTTGCGCGTCGCTTCAGAGATCAGCACTGAATTGAGATCAGCGCGACTTTCGAGACGTGCCGCAGTGTTGACGGTATCACCGATCACGGTATACTCCAGGCGCTGACGGGTGCCGAAGAAGCCAGCGTAGACTGGACCGGTGTTGATGCCGATGCGGAAGTCGAACGCTTTGGACGGATCGAGTTTTTCGATCAGGCGACGGTGCGCTTCGATCATGTCGAGAGCCGCATCGACTGCCTGGATGGCAGTGGTGTGATAATCCTGGTATTCGTTCACTTGCGGCGCGCCAAAGATCGCCATAATCCCATCGCCGATATACTTATCGAGCGTGCCGTTGTGCTGGAAGATAACCTCGGTCATCTCGTGGAGGTACTCGTTGAGCAGGTCCTGCACTTCGCGCGGCGAGAGGCGCTCGGAGAGGGATGAAAACCCCTTGATATCAGCGAAGAGAACGCTCACGATCAACTCCTGTGGTTCACGCAGGCGACCGTGTTCGGAGAAGTAACTGGCAACGTCGCGCGCTACGCTGGGGGAGACGAAGCGCTCGAACAACTGGCGACTAGCCTCCTGTTTTCGCAGTTCTTCTGTCAGCCTGGCGCGCTCAATTGTGACCGCAGCCTGATTTGCGATTGCTGCCAGCAGGTCGCGCTCACGCGAACCGAACCGGTCGCGCCCTGGGGAATCCAGATAAATCAGCCCGATCGCGCCCTGCTCCACCAGGAGGGGAGCGCACAGCGCCGAGCGAATGTTTGCGCTAATAATACTTTCGGTGCCGCCAATTTCGAGGCGTGCATCACGAGTGAGCACCACTTCGCCAGCTTCGAGCGCTTTGCGAACGATGGTCGAACTGATAACCACCTCCTGGCGCAACGGCGGATGGATGACCCGCGGCACGAGTTCGTTCTCGCGTTTTAGCAGCAGCAGGGCACGCTGCGCCGGGATCAGACGGAGCACCTCCTCGATAATTGCGTCGAGCAATTCGCCCATATTGATGATAAGGTTGAGGCGTCTGGAGATGCGGAAGAACTCTCGCAGGTCAATGTTCAGTTCCGGTACGACGACGCCACTGGCCTCAGATGCGACCGGGAAGTAGCGACTATCATCGAGAACGACGTTCTGTGCTGCACGTTCCTCGAAGCGCAGTTCGAACGGACCGATCTGAACCACGTCGCCGTCGCGCAGTTGCTCTTCTTTGATCCGCAATCGATTGACGAAGACGCCGTTGCGACTGTTGGTATCGCGCACCCATACATCGCGTCCATTCATGAAGATCTCTGCATGGTAGCGCGACACAATTGCGTGGTTGAGTACAATATCGTTCTCCAGCGCGCGCCCGATGCGTAACCCGCGCGCTTCGATCGGGTAGGTCTTGCGCTCACCGTTGATGTCGAGGGTGATCAACGCCATAGTGCGATCTCCTGCGTTCCGAATAGCGTCGGAGCGAGCGTTGCCCTGTCCACACCTGTTCTGCTAGTATAGCAGACGCCATAGCGCGCGGCAATTTTTAGGATGGGGCGTAGGTGCACAGCGCCACTGCGCCTTGCAGAGATGCAGCGGCACTGCACCCCTACTGTGTCGCTCGTCGCGCGATTAGAACGCCGCCTGTCAACAGGATCACGCCCAGCACTGCCATCCATCGCGTCCCGTTCGATGCGTCGGTAACCGGAAGCGCTGCAGGCGGCGGTACAGGCGCAGCATCCCCTGATGGCTCTGGCGAGGACACTTGTGCCGGGCTGTGGAATGCCAGGTCCTGTCAGACAGTCTCGTCTTCCGGAAGGGTGATCAGGATTGCCCCCGAACGGAAGTTCCATGCTCTGGAGGGACAATCAGTTCCACGCCGTACGTTCCCGGTGTAGGGTTCTCGATGACATCATTATCCATTGCTTTCGGTTATGGTCGTCCGAATCATTGATGCGCACAGTCATCCCGGCGGTCGGGACGCCGGTCGTCAGATTGATAACTGTTCTCATATGCGCCCCAGACGCTGCATAGGGCGCGTCTCCTCAGAGCGCGGCTCTTTGGGAACGACAACGGGTGTCAGGGTCGGGCGGGGTGGCAACCCTTGCGCTTGCGCCGGGCGCGACAGGATATCGTTCCAATGTTCAACAGGATCAACCATCCTCCTGTGGTGATCGATACAGTGGTAATGAATTGCCTGGCGTTCATGTGTTTGTTACCTTACGCCTGACGCTCCGCCTCTGGTCACGGTGAGCAGTGCAGGTGGTGTCTGCAATAACACCGAAGCAGTGGTTCCCAGGTAGACGGCTGGTTCGTGCAGTGCGGGCGTGAAGACACGCATCCCAGGGTTGCTGTTACTGCTGCATCCGGGCGCTGCCACGGACGCCCTGATGATCTGTTGCCTTCAATCCTCCACCTGCATTGTTCAACGTTCAATGTTCCCGCCTGGTCGTGCATATGCTGGTCGATCCGGCAGGAGCAACGATTGCGCTGGTCCAGTTAAGGAAGGTACGATGGCGTCTATAGCAGCGCAGGCGGATTGATCCTGCTGACGATAGTTCTTGCTCCTGTCCGGCGACGTGTTGGCATTGCCATCAATCAGAGCGCCGCGCAGCATGGCAACGCCGTACAGCACGCCATTACCACTGGTTTGCGTTCCGGTGATCGTCGCACGTTCGAGTTGAGATCCATATCAGAAATTAGCGCACTGCTGTCACCACCAGCCCGGTTGCGGCTGAAAGTACTGCTGACAGTGATTTCGTAGTATGCCAGAATTGCCCCGCCTTCGCCCGTCGTCTGGTTGCCACTGAGGGTTATGCCGGTCACCGTTGCTGGATCAACGAATCCATCAGTACGGAACGTGATAGCGCCGCTGCTATGCTCCGACCAGTTGTCGCGAAAGATGCCGCTGGTAATCGTCGTCGTTGTCTCAGTAGAGCGCTCCGCCTTCGGCGCTGCTAGCAGTCCATGCGCGGTTGTTCCCGAACACGGCACGATTGAGCGTCGGTTCAGAGTTGCACACAACAATGGCGCCACCGGCAAACGTTGCCCGGTTATTCTCGAAGGTAACGCGGTTAAGGGTCAGTAGGGCGTTACGTGCCAGGATTGCACCCCCCTCGTCATTGTCTGATGCAATCTCGTCTGAAATATCTGATTAATAACCGGCATGACGCTCTGGGTCATCCATCCTGGATTACTCCAGGGGCATGTGTGCTGGTGCATTAACCAGAGGCGGTGTGCTGCGTGCACCTGAGGGGCGTCGCTGAATGCAGATTGTGGCAAAATCTGTGCCGCGCGTAAACACTCGACAACGAAAACTCGCGTATCATAATTTGTGGCGCGTGTCAAACATGCGACAACAATACAGTATAAAACGCCTGACGTTGTGCTATAATTCAGTATCAATCACAATCCGACCGGGATGTACGCTTCCATCTCCGCCGCAACGATGCCGGTTCACTCTCGTTTCGCCGGATGTATGCAATGATGCCGACCGGCGAACGCACTAGCGTAGCGGAGGCTGTCCTTTATCTATCTTATGACGCGCTGTTGTTGAACAATGCAAGCCGGACGCGCTATGAAACAAGGGATAGCGGTTGATCTCCGCAACGTTGTCAAGCGATTTGCAAATGTTTGCGCTGTCGATCACGTCTCTATGCAGATCCGCGACGGTGAATTCTTCTCAGTGCTTGGTCCTTCCGGTTGCGGCAAAACTACCACCCTGCGGATGATTGCCGGTTTCGAGTTTCCCACGTCGGGCGAAATCCTGCTCCATGGCAAATCGGTCGGAACCACGCCACCCTTCCGGCGCAATGTGAATACCGTCTTTCAGTCGTACGCGCTGTTCCCGCATATGACGGTCGCGGAGAATGTCGCCTTCGGTTTGCGAATGAAGAAGGTTCCACAAGCTGAAATCGCGCGGCGGGTGACCGAAGCGCTCGACATGGTGCGCCTGAGTGATTTTGCCGCCCGCCGTCCCCGTCAACTCTCCGGCGGTCAGCAACAGCGGGTGGCGCTGGCGCGTGCTCTCGTCAATCAACCCGAAGTGCTGCTGCTTGACGAGCCGCTTGGCGCGCTCGACCTGAAACTACGCAAGGAGATGCAACTCGAACTGAAGAGTCTGCAAGAACGGGTTGGCATCACCTTCATCTATGTTACCCATGATCAGGAAGAAGCGCTGACCATGAGCGACCGGATCGCAGTAATGAGCGCCGGGAAGGTATTGCAGATCGGCACGCCGACCGAGATCTATGAGCGCCCGGTCTGCCGTTTTGTTGCCGATTTTATCGGCGAGACCAATTTCATTGAAGGAAAGGTCGAAGCACTTGAGCGCGGTGGAATTGTCTCTATTCTCTCTGACGACGGGTTAACGCTGCGGGGGCAGACCATTCGCCCGGTCGAATCGGGAGCGCACGTTACCCTTTCGATCCGTCCAGAGAAGGCGTTTCTCTCGGTGCAGGAGCCGCCGCCTGGTACACCGAACTGTTATCAGGTGCGGGTGGAACGGGTAGCATATATTGGGAGTGATACGCGCATCGACGTGCGCTTAGGATCGCGATTGTTCGATCTCTGGGAACAGAACAGTCGCTCAACGCTCGACCGCGACGCCTACTGGCAACCTGGCGAAACAGGGTATCTTTGGTGGCCCGCCGAAAATGCGATCATTCTGACCGAGTGACCGCGCGAGGTAATGATGGCTGCTGATACGCTTGCTTCCGACTCCCAACCGCGCGAGGGGCGCATCGCTGCCATCCTGCGCCGTAATGAGCGACTACAACTTGGTCTGCTGTTGTTCCCCGGTCTCTTCTGGCTTGTCACGTTCTTCGCACTGCCACTGGTCATAGTAGTCTTCTATAGTTTCGCCGTCAATGGTCCCGGTGGGCGGATCGAGTGGACGTTTACGCTGGAGAATTATCGCATCCTGTTTACGGAAAGTCTGTATGTCAACGCCTACTGGCGCTCGATCTGGGCAGGCATCTGGACGACGCTCATCTGTCTCCTTCTGGGCTACCCTCTCGCGTACTATATCGTCCGCAGTCCGCCGCACTGGCGCACTGTGTTGCTCTTTTTGGTCCTGATCCCTTTCTGGACCAACTTTCTAGTGCGCACCTATGCCTGGATGCTTATTCTGTCGAACAATGGCATCATCAACAGTGCCATTCAGTCGCTGGGTCTGCCGCGCGTTGCGCTTTACCCTTCCGAGGGGGCAGTGCTGGTCGGTCTGGTCTACGGTAGCCTGCCGTTCATGGTGTTGCCGATCTATGCTTCGCTGTCACGCTTCGATTTTACGCTGATGGAAGCAGCTGCCGATCTGGGCGCCAGCCAGGTGCGCGCGTTTCTGAAGGTGATGCTGCCGCTGACGATGCCAGGCGTGGCTGCCGGGTCGGTTCTGGTGTTCATTCCGACGGTCGGGCAGTTTGTGGTTTCCGACCTGCTCGGCGGGGCGAAGGTTGATTATTTGGGGAATCTGCTGCAACGCCTTTTTACCCGCTCGAATCCGCCGAACTGGCCCCTAGGGTCGGCAATGGCGATTGTCTTCATGGTTGTGCTGACCATAGCGATTGTCATCTATTTCCGTGCGACGATCGAGGAGGATCGGTGAAGGTTGAAGGTTTGGAAGGTTGAAGGTTGAACGTTGAAGGTTGAACGTACCGTTCGATTATTTTTTGACGGATGGCTTCCTGATGCGATCTGCGACTTGACAAATAACAACCTGGCTGCGAGGACGCACCCGTTTTATGGCATCAGGAAGCCTCGCATGAAAACAAGCGAACCGAGAGTTGAACGTTGAAGGTTGAACGTTGAACGTTGCGCTGGCACCGTGTGTATTCGTTGGGGCGTTTGTTTATTCGCCAGCGGAACCACAGAGGTGTTGGGAGTGTAGAGTGCGCTATTGGGTTGCGTATTCACGCATTTGCTAGAGCATTCGTTTACTCGCTGGTGGGAGTCTGATTATGGTCGATGTTCAAATGTCGCAATCGGTGCGCGTTGCAGGATCCGAACGTCGCCGTTCGTTCGGATCGCTAGCGCTCAGCATACATACCGCGCTGACGATGGCGTTTCTCTATGCGCCGATCGTGGTGCTGGTGCTTTTCTCATTCACACGCGACAGTTTCGGCGTGCGATGGACAGGTTTCACCTTTGACTGGTACGTGCGCCTACTTGCCGATCAGCGCCTGCTCAGCGCTGCAATGAACACGCTCATCGTTGCGCTGATCTCTACCATGGTTTCGACGATCATCGGTACAATGACGGCGCTGGCGATGGAACGCTACCGTTTTCGCGGACGTACTGGCTTCGACGCTCTCCTCTACCTGCCGATCGTCATTCCCGAAATCGTCATGGCGCTGGCGCTGCTTGTCTTCTTCGCCTTCTCCTTTGGACTGCTCGAATCTCTGTTCGGCGTTCGTTTCCAGTTCGGGCTGGCAACAGTAACGATTGCGCACATCGCCTTCACAATCTCGTTCGTTGTCATTGTGGTACGCGCCAGCCTCAAGGGGTTCGACATGCGCCTGGAAGAAGCAGCGCAGGACCTCGGTGCAAACGAATGGCAGACGTTCCGCCACATCACGCTGCCCCTCATTATGCCAGGCGTCATCGGCGGAGCGCTGCTCGCATTTACCCTCTCACTCGACGATTTCGTGATCACCTTCTTCACCACCGGTTCCGGCGTATCGCTGCTGCCGGTCGAAGTGTATGGGCAGGTTAAACGCGCTATTACGCCAAAGATTAACGCAATCTCGACACTAATGCTGGTGGTGTCGATTATCCTGGTGTTCCTGTCGCAATTCGTGCAGAGTCGACGGAAGATATAACAACAAGGTGAGAGGTGTGAGGAAAGAGACAAGAAGGCGCAAAAATGTAGAGACGTTGTACCGCACTATCTCGCGCACATGTGGTCGTAACGAGGGTTGCACTGCATCGTGCGCAGGCGGTTGGGACGAAGGTTGACAGGTGGAGGTTAGAGTTGAGTTGCATTGGGGGCGAGTCACGGACTGAAAGGGAGGAAGTGATCTAACCCCTAAGAAAGGAAGCTAATATGCGTACAGGACACTCTAAGCTGATGGCGCTACTGCTTATCGCAATACTGACGCTAGCAGCGTGCGGCAGGCAGCCGACTGGAAGCCCTGGGAGTGAGTACGGCGGCGGTGCCATAACCGAGCCGACCGCAGCGCCCGGAGCAACGCAACCGTCAACTGGCGATGAGTTGCAGGTTGATCGCTCCAGACTCTCGCGTGAACTCAGATTCTTCAACTGGACTGATTACATCGATCCCTCGATCCTCGAAGACTTCGAGAAAGAGTATGGCGTCAAAGTGATCGTCGATCTATTCGACGCCAACGAGGACATGCTCGCTAAAGTGCGCGCTGGTCGCTCCGGATACGACATTGTTACTCCCTCGGATTACGCTGTCGAGATCATGTGGCGCGATGGACTGATCGCAAAACTCGACAAGTCGCTCCTGCCCAATCTGAAGTATATCGATCCCAATCTGCTCAATAAATACTTCGATCCGGGGAATGTCTACTCCGTACCGTACATGTACGGCATTACTGGCATCGCTTACAATCGATCCTTCTTTCCGAACGGCGTCGATAGCTGGGCGGCACTGTTCGACACAGCCCAGATCGAGAAGTATCGCGGGCAGTTCAGTATGCTCGACGATGAGCGCGAAACCCCCGGTGCTGCGCTGAAATTCCTTGGTTACTCACTGAACGAAACCTCGCCAGAGGCGCTGAAGAAAGTGCAGGACCTGCTGATTGCGCAGAAGCCGTACCTGGCAGGGTACAACAGCAGCGACGTGAACCGAAAACTGGCGAGCGGCGAGTACATTATCGCGCATGCATGGAGCGGCTCGGCGTTACAGGCACGCAACGGGCTTGGGGATGAGTTCTCTGGCAATCCGGAGATTGCCTTCGTTATTCCAAAGGAAGGCGGGATGATCTGGATGGATAACATGGTTATTCTGGCAGACTCGCCCAACGCTTACACTGCACACGTTTTCATGAATTTCCTCATGCGCCCTGACATTGCTGCACGCAACGCCGAATACATCGGGTATCTCTCGCCGAATGTCGAAGGGATCAAACTGTTGCCGCAAGAGATCATCGACCTGTACAACGAAGGATTCGCACCGGACGATGAGGTGATGAAACGACTGGAATGGGCGATACGCAATGATCAGACGGCGGCGTTCACCAATCTGTGGACAGCCGTCAAGGGAGAGTAGGCGCCACCGACGGTCGGCGCTTCTCTTCCCTGGCAACCCATAGGGGCACAGGAATAATAACGCTGCTGCAAAAACGCATCGCTGGGACGCAGGATGCGCAGAGGTTTCCACCAATCGCTCGCTGCGTCTCTATTTTTGCAGGAGCAAAAAACTATAGCAGTTCTCAGGAGCGCGGGCGTCCCGCCATCGCGGTGCGGACCGAGGACCAGATTCCCTACCATCGTGATGGGTCGTGTCGCTGCGTGTGGGCACAACGCCCGCGTAGGAGGGGATAGATATGTGCCATTCTAGCGCACTGGGAACATCATAAAAAAAGACTGACCACTAGAGGTCAGCCGTTTGCTGGCTGGGGGACAGGGACTCGAACCCCAACTACCTGATCCAGAGTCAGGCGTTCTACCGTTAAACTATCCCCCATCGTGAAAGCAGGGGCAGGGATATTTACCCCTGCTGCTGGTGCCGAAGGGGAGATTTGAACTCCCACGAGGTCTCCCTCACTACGCCCTGAACGTAGCGCGTCTGCCAGTTCCGCCACTTCGGCTCATGGATATCGTTATCAGCACGTAATATGATACATCAGACGCCGCGATTTGTCAAACCTCAACCTTGACAATGCCATGCTCAAGTTCGTATAATAATGCGCACAACAGTATAGTCTAGAGAGCGGGTCAATGGCATTCAAGGACTATTACGAGATTTTGGGTGTTGACCGCAACGCAACTGATGCAGAGATTAAGAAGGCGTATCGCAAACTTGCGCGTCAATACCACCCTGACATCAATCCCGGCAACAAGGCAGCCGAGGCACGCTTCAAGGAGATCAACGAAGCGTACGAAGTACTGTCGGACAAGGAGAAGCGCGCCAAGTATGATCGGTTTGGGCGCGACTGGCAACGCTATCAGGAAGTCACCGATTTCAGCGGGTTTGGCACTGGTGATTTTGCCGATATTTTCGAGACATTGTTCGGCGGTGGGCGTGGTGTGCGCAGCAGTGTGACTTATCGTACACGAGGGCAGGACATTGAGCATGCAGTTGATATTACGCTCGAAGAAGCCTTCAGTGGCACACAGCGCACCCTGCAACTGCAATCGCCGAACGGTCAGATACGCTCTCTGACAGTCAGAATCCCGCCGGGGGTCGATACTGGATCGCGGGTGCGGATCGCTGGCGAAGGTGCTCCCGGCATGGGTGGCGGTCCGCGGGGCGATCTCTACCTGGTGATCAATGTGGCGCCGCATCCGCGCTTCGAGCGACGCGGTGATGATCTCTACGTCCGCGTGCCAGTTGATCTGTTTACGATGCTGCTTGGCGGTGAGGTGAAGGTGCCAGCGATGGGCGGCAGGACGGTCACGCTCAAGGTGCCAGCCGGGACGCAGAACGGGAAAGTGATACGTATTAGCGGGCAGGGTATGCCGCGTTTGCGCGAATCGCAGTCGCGGGGTGATATGTATGTGACGCTTGAAGTCTCGTTGCCGACCTATCTTTCGCCACAGGAGCGCGCGCTGTTTGAGCAGTTGCGCGCGATGGCGATGGCACGATAATCAGGCAGAAATATTCTGGCGATGAAGCAGCGCTACTACACAATCAAAGCAGCGGCAGCGCTGTGCGGAATGCACGAGCAGAGTTTACGCCTGTACGAGCGGCGCGGTCTTATTCGACCGCAGCGCACTCCCGGCAATATCCGTCGCTATAGCGAGAGCGATATCGAGCAGATCCGGTTCATCAAGCGCCTGATTGACGATCTTGGCGTGAACCTCGCTGGTGTTGAAGTGATCCTGCACCTGCGGCAGCAATTGATCGATGTTCAGCGCGAACTGGAGGAATTGCGCAGTCGCCTGCCAGTCGACGCCTCGTAGCCAACGTCGCCGGGCGTTGCATTCTGTGTTGCATGTCGGGTTTGTCCGTTGCTAGAGTGTGTTTATCAGGTTGCAGGTGCTGATAGCCGATGGAGGTGGAGGTTATCCCTCCACTACGGGCGCGCCAGCTAGCGCACAACGGGTGTATCTCAATCTTGCGCCGGGACTGTTGACAATGGCGGATGCGCTCGCTGCATTAGTCGATGCCGTTCTTGTCGATGTCGTGCACGTATGTCATGGTTCCTGATGCCAATCCTGAGCTTCCGTCTTCGCGGAGTTCCGCGCTCTTTCGCCGCATCTTTCGCTGCGATCACTGGGTCGCTTCGCTTTCTACAACGCTGCGCGCTCGCCGGATACGATGCTGGTTATCGCTACTGGCGAACGTCGGGTGTATACCAATATCCCGCTGACGATTGGGGTCGTGCCGCTGGAATAAGCGCTCCTTCGATTCAAAAGGACGGAATACACGTTAGGTGTGTCTACAGCCATGGCTAAAAGGTGTTGTTTGAACCCGCCGCTTCGCCGCACTCCTCTGAACTTAACGCTGGCTTGTAGGAACCATTGGCGACTTCACAACAGTTGTTGGTTATGGTGAGCAGTAGGTCGCCGGTGGCCCCCTTGCCGATGTTGAACCGGCGATAGATATGGGTTGTTGGGCGGTTCATGAGATCCGATAGCATTGCCGCGAATGCTGAGCATCGGGCTGAGTTTGGGCAGGGCGTCGCTGCGTAGGTTGAGCCCGTTCGCGCCGCCGATCAGCATGTTGCAGCGAATATTCCTCATTGTGCGTTGGTGAACGGCGCTAGATTGGGTCACGCAGCGCCAACCAGCAGGTTCTGCTCGATTTCGATCCGCGCCGGGTGATCGAAACTCAGATCGGTCAGACGTAATGGCGCGGCACCTGCAACCATTGCATTGTTCAACACGAAGAGGCCGATGAAGTGTCCGATTCGCTCAGGCGCACGCTGCACGCCGAAGTTTATGCAGACGACGCTGTTTCCACTCCGGGTGCCAGTTACACTGTGCGGTCTCCTGCTGTTGCTGTATGGCCTGAACTTTCCGGTGGCGCTCTGGGCGCGCGTTCCTGGAAGCAGTTTTCTGGCAGGGGTGTAGAGCGGCAGCATTCGTGCTGAAGCCACGCAGGTTGCCGCGCTCGCAACCCGACATGCGCTTCAGGGGTAGACGGCCCTTGCTGACGTGGAAGCGACGCTGGCTGCGACCCAATCGGCAGTGGCAGCGCTGTCAACCGAACAACAGGCGAGCGCCTAAACGGTGCTTGCTGGATCGTGTCAGGCAACCATGGCTTCATTGTCGGCGGTGCAGACCGCGAATGTGCAGGAGCTTGCGGCAACGAATGTGGCGCTCAAGGCGCAACTGGCGCAAACCGCTGCGGCGTAAAATATGTCGGTAACACCTGAACAGGTTGGTGTGCCGACGCCGACCGCGCGACTGACAGCGATGGCGGGCGCTACAACCACGCTGCGCCCGACGGCAACCTCTGCGCTGTCGGCGACACCCGTTCCGCAACCGACGACGGTCGCAGTCGCCAGCGCCGAGGCGGAATCCGCAACGATCGCGTTTGGCAGCATCACGAAGGGGATCGCTAGTGCGCTGCGCACGCTGCTGCTGAAGAATACTGGCAACGCATTGCGGACCATCAGCGAGATTATGATTGGTGGCGTCCATACCTCGGAGTTTGCACACGTGATTGGCCTTAATATCGCGCAAGGACAAGGCAACCATCTGTGGCGTCCATGCCTCGGAGTTTGCGCGCGTGATCGGCGGTGCCGACAACTGTGGTGCGTCGCCAGCGCCTGGTGCGTCGTGCACCGTTATCCTGACCTTTACACCGTCCGCAGCTGGTTAGTGCACCGGGCAACTGCGTTGCACCATCCAACTTCCGTGAGCGTTTCGAGCGCGAGATGCACGCAGTCGCTACGCTCTATCATCCGCACATCACCGAACTGTATGAGTTTGAGGTCAGCGAGGGGCGTGCGTTCATTATCGGTGAACTACCACCGATGGGTTTCTACGCGATGCGATCCAGTGCCACACGCTCCCGTTGCGCCTGAGCATCGAACTGGCGCGTCAGGCGGCGGTCGGGTTGAGTGTAGCGCACGCTCGCAGCGTTGTTCACAGGGCGCTCAAGCCTGAAGCATGTGCGCTCTTCGCCAGATCAGGCGGCAGCTATCTGCTGAAAGTTGGCAATTTTGGCATTGCGCGTCTGATCGCCCCGGCTGCCGCCAGTCCCGCCGTCTACCAGGCGCCAGAGCAACGCGCTGGAGGTGAACCGGATCCATCCGTCGATTGCTATGCGCTGGGTTCCATCCTGTACGAGATGATCGTCGGCTTGCCGCCGCTGCTCACCACTATTCTCCTGTTGCGCACGATGCGCCCCAATGTGTCGGCCGATCTTGAGGCGCTGGTTGAGCGTTGCCTGGCATCTACGCTATTGGATCGCTTCTGTCACATAAGTGAACTGGCAGAAGCGCTGGACGACCTGGTTGCAGCAATGGGGGAGCGTCTGTCGGTCGCTGCTGCTGACGAAACGACGGTCATCGAGCGACGTTCTGCCGCCGATGATGCAACAGTTGCAGCGCATCTGTTTACTCCCGCACCTGAAGATGCGATGCTCATTGCGCTGGTGGCGCCAGGTGCGGGTGAGGGCGCGACGGTTATCGAAGAACCGGTGGCGCCAGCGGCAGGCGAGGAGGCAACGGTCATCGAAGAACCGGTGGCGCCAGCAGCAGGCAAGGAGGCGACACTCATCGTGCCTGCGGCGTCGCTAGCAGAGGGTGCATCGGCGAGTGCGGTTGCTAACGCCAATGATGCACTGATTGCGGACACAGTGCCCGACGAAGCGCTGGCAGTCCTTCCGATGCCGTCGGTCGCGCTGCAACAACAACCGTCAGCAGGGGGTGATGTCGCAGCAGAAGCGTCATCGGTTGTTCCACCTGACGAAGCGGTTACCATTCTTCCCGAACCGGTTCCAGCGATCAGCACGCCCCTGCCTTGGGTTTCAGCCACTCGATCGCTGGTCATCGCCACACCGCCGCTGGTTTCCCGGCGCTGTCCCTGCCCTCAGTCATGCCTCAGGTGCAACTGCTCGATAATGCTGGCGCCTCGCTGCGTGTGCTCAGTCTGACCGGTGATGGTCTGGCGATTGGCAGAGCAGAAACCAATGATCTGCCGTTGCCTGATGAGAGTGTTTCCGAAGAGCATGCGTTCATCGATTGGGATGGGCGGCAGGTGACGATTACCGACCTGGGTTCAAAGAATGGCACCGCTCAACTGTGCCGCGCACACCGGAGAGCCGTGCCAGTCCTTATCTGGTCGCCATCTATGCCCGCTCACGGAGCCGCCCCAACGAAGCCAGCGCTGCTCAGGCGGCCTGAAATGTTCAGGCGTTTAACGAGCATCGGCTGGAATTGAAACCGCGCCGTGCTGCCGGATAGTGCAAAGCTCGCTATAACCTGACGCTCACGAACGCGGGAAATGTGCCGATGCGCTATACCCTGATCGGCGAAGACGATAAGCAGGCGCTGTTGTTCAATGTGGGTGAGGCGACGGTTGCGCTCGAACCCGGTGCCGCATACAAACACCGCCTGACAGTACGGGGACCGGTCTGCTGGCTCGGTTCGTCGCAACCGCGCAGTTTCTCGGTTCAGGCGCGCACCGAGAAACGTTCGGACGCCCAAACCTTATCGGCGCAGTTCATCCAGCAGGCGTTGATACCGATCTGGCTCATTCCGCTGGCGCTGCTGGCATTTCTGGCTATTCCTCTACTTCGTCACGCTGCCACTGGTTATCCGCAATCCGCGCTTTGAGCGATCTCCGCGGATTGCAGGTCAGCCAGTGCGCCTGATCTATGAAATCGATAATGTGCAGCGTATCGAACTGTTGCCGCTTGGCATCCCGGCACCCACTGAGTCTGGTCGCCGTACTTTCGAGTTTCTTGATGCAACAGCAATTCCCCTGATCTGAGCATTCTGGCAATCAGTCGGTTTGGCATTCACGCGGAGGCGTCGGTGGTGGTTGCCGTGGTAACACCAACACCGACGCTGGCGCCAACAGCGACTCTGCCACTGCCGACTGCTCAACCAACACCTGGGGTCTTGCCTGCGCTGACCGCAGTGGCGCCACCCTCTGCGCCTCCGCCAGCGCTTCCGCCAGCAGCGACACCAACCCCTGAAAAGTGTCGCTGGCGGAACTCCTGCGCCTCGAATGCCGATTAGGGGAGCGAATTGTGATCACCAGCACCGGACCGCCGCGCGAGTCGTTCCTACTCTACTTCGGGCGGCGTGCGGTGAGCGGCGGCAGCGTAGCGCCCAACGGCGTCTATCGCATCGAAATGCTGATCAAACCGGAACGACCGGGCGAGTATCCTGTGAGCGTCCGGTTGCGTCTCAGCGACCGTCCCCTGCCGATCCGCACCTATCAGTACGGCGCCGACCGGATTATCATCCTGAGCAGCGCCGCACCAACCGCCGTGCCGACGGAGATCTTGTGCGTTGCGCGGCGTGCCGAACCGACGCCAACCATCGCGCCGTAACGGTCACTGCTCTGGATAGGTTTCGAGCGCCTCTTTGACCGCTGCCAGGAATGCGTCGGCAGTGGCGCCATCACATGCGCGATGGTCGAACGTGAGTGACAGATAGCACATCGGACGGATGACAATCGCGTCGCTTCCCTGATGGGTGATGACAACCGGGCGCCTGACAATCGCGCCGACGCCGAGAATGCCGCTCTGCCCACGGTTGAGAATAGGAGTTGCGAACAGACTCCCGCCGACGCCATGGTTGGAAATGGTGAACGTTCCGCCCTCGGTCTCATCTGGCTGTAACCGACGCATACGCGCGCGTTCGGTCAGATCGTTCAGCGCGCGCGCAATTCCCGCCAGGCTTTTTTCGTCAGCGTCGCGCAGCACCGGAACGATCAATCCGTCATCGAGGGCGACGGCGACGCCAATGTTGATACGCCGATAGGTGATGATGCCATCGTCGGTGAAACGGGTATTCAGCGCCGGAACGCGGCGTAACGCGGTTGCAACCGCCTGCACAATGTAGGCGGTCACGGTCAGGCGAATCCCCTGCTGCTCGAACGATCCGCGATGGCGATCGCGATGTGCCAGTACCCGCCCCATATCGACCTCAAAGACAGTCGTCGCCTGGGGAGCGTCGCGGAGAGAGCGCACCATATGGTCGGCAATCACGCGGCGCATTGTCGTCAACGGCGTGAGGAGGGCATCGTCGGGCAGCGGTTGAGCGACAGGGGCGCGCGGTGGGGTCGGAGGCGCCACTGGTGTCGGCGGAGGTGGAGGCGGCGCGACCGGTGTCGGGAGCGGCTGGGACGGTGCAACCGGTGCAGGCGGAGGCGTGGCGGCAGCCTTCTGTCGCTCCTCGATATAGCGCAGCACGTCCTTCTTGCTGACGCGCCCGCCAGCGCCGGTGCCACGAATCTGGCTCAGATCGATGCCATACTCGGCAGCGAGACGGGCAACAACCGGCGTGATCGGTGGACTGTCGGCGCGGCGGGGACGCGCTGGCTCTGGGGCATCCGTCGTCACTGCGGTTGCCGTCGCCCCAACGTCCGCTTCTGGAGCGCTGCTCGCTGCCACTTCGTCTGGTTCACCAATCCGGGCAAGCAGTGTGCCGACCGGCACGGTGGCTCCTTCTGGCGTAACGATTTCGAGCAGGACGCCACTGGTGATTGATGTCACTTCAGTCGAAACCTTGTCCGTCTCGACTTCCACAAGCGCTTCGTATCGTTCGACGCGGTCGCCAACACGCTTGAGCCAGCGCCCGATCGTCGCTTCGGTCATGCTTTCGCCGATCTGCGGCAGAACAATATCAACCGCCATGGTTGCATTCCTGGAGTTCACAGATGCGGATGATGACGCACAGGTGGAGGTGCGCGCTGTCTGAAGCAATTATACCTGATCATTCGCTTCCGATGGTTAAACCGGTAAGGATGCAGCGCGCATCCCTCGTCGCCCTGCGCCGACGCTGGCTACGCGACCGCATCGTGCGGCGCAGCGGTCGGCGCCATGCGCCAGGAACGATGCTCTCGAGTGCGCCGAACCGTCCGAGCGTCGGATCGTAGTACCGGGCACGATACTACAATAATCCGGTCGCATCAAGCCGCTGCCCGGTGAAACTGAGAACTGAGAACCGAGAACTGAGAACCGAGAACTGAGATACTGAGCACCGGGAACTGCGCTCACACTCCCCAGGTGGTCGCTGTGCAGGAAGAACGTGCTGCAGTCGCTCCGCTGCAGCGCGACCGCCCGCAATAGGATTCATAAGGCAAATGAAGCGGTTAATCGTCCGCGCCAGCGTCTCTGACCGCTTAACTTATGCTACATATCGCTCACCAAGCGCGCGAAGCACTGCTCCTAACCAGACAAGAGCGTAGCCAAGCGGTGCTCGTTCGCTTTTTTCCAATCACTCATTCCGTTCTCTCCTCAGTACGTTAATCAGGTCCTGCTTCCTGACAATCTCCCTTACGAAACTATCTATCTCTCATTGTAACTCTAGGGCCTCTTTTCACCGCAGCTTCGATAGACTCAGAGATCATGAATTTCACCGGACGCCCAGCGGTTAGACTAAGTTCCTCAGCAAGATCAAGGAGCCTCTGCATTTCCCGCTGTTTATCTGTCAGCAGGCTAGTCCGTGTACCGCCGCCGCGAAGTTCGACTCAGCTCAACCCTAACTTAGCCTTGCACTCCTCCTTCATCTGGGCCACTTCTTCCGCGCCGACCCTAAACCCCGCCACTACTTGCCCGATCCCTGCAAATACCAGGTCCAGATACTCGCGCACATCGGCGATCGCTTCAGGCAAGTAGATTCCGTAGACATACTCCTTGTGCCTCCGCGAGATATCCGGTCCTTTAACCTCGAGGTTCGTTACGCCTTGCTTCGCTACAACATAGGACCACAAGTTATAATCCGGCTTGCGCTTGAGAAACCCCTTCCATGTTGGGAAATACGCGTTCAATGTCTCTCGTATCGCCCGATGGGTTTCCGAGTGATAGGGATTCTTTGCTCCCCATTCAAGGCTTGTAAAGCGCACCATGTCTAATCGCTCCTAATCTGGTCGAAAGCTCTTCTGATTGCCCGGCGGGATCCGTCGCGTGGTTTCATAATAGCGCTGCAAGGCAGCGCGCTCGGCTTGCTTTGCCTGTTGCGTTGTGACGTAGCCAAGGTCGTCAATTATCTCTGCACTGACATCCTGAAAGGTTTTGCGCAATTGACGCACCTGCTGATGCAGGCGTGTCGGCAGGCCTGACGATTGGGTCACGCGGTCGAGGTCTGCCTTGCCGAATTTGTAGGTCTCGCCGTTCCCCTTGATTTTATAGATGCCAAAGTAGCTGACGGCATGGTTGGCATGTTTGTGCAGTTGCCCGGCTCGATGTACCGCTGCCCCCGCCGCCTCGTCCCTCGCCCGCGCCGCGTCCGCCGCGTCGTTGGCATGGCCAGCGGCTTTCGCAACCGCCCGGCCAGCATCAACCACTTCATCGCTGTGGCTGGCTGCCGCGACGGCCGCCCTGCCGCTGCGCACCACCATGCCCAAGCCGGTCAGCCCCGGCAGGAGCAGGCCGCCCACATTCGCCGCCAGCGCCAGCCCGTTGTCCCACGTCAGCCCGTTCTGGTGAATGTCCAGATATCGTCGGCGATGCATGCACTGTCAACCGCGCTTTCGATCCAGTGCCCCGTCGGGTTGGTGGACTTCAGCGGGGTTGTTATGAACATAGGCATAACGGTTGAGGCTCTGCGGGTTGCCCGGCTCAGGAACGATGCTCTCCGGTGAGATGAACCATCCAAGCGCTGGATCATCGTAGCGGGCACGATACTCCAACAATCCGGTTGCATCACGCCGCTGCCCGGTGAAACCGAGAACCGAGAACCAAGAACTGAGAACCAAGAACTGAGAACCAAGAACCGGGAACTGAGCGCTGGGAACTGAGCGCCGGGAACCATGCACGCTCCCCAGATGGTCGCCGGATGACGACGCCGCTCGCCGCTCGCCGCGCCCGTTCCCCAGCCGGTCGTAGGCATACGTCGCGCTCAGCGTCGGCGGGGCGACCGCTACAGGCGTGGGGGAGGGGGT